>JBDNFJ010000092.1:0-11654 GCA_041689895.1 Gracilimonas sp.
ATTTTGGGTTAGCCAATTTCTATAGTAAATTTGTATAAACCCGTTACGTGAATATTTTGATTCCTAATTCTGGTAATACATTCATCATCTATGAAAACAACTAATAATTTTAATTCTAAAATTGGTCACTATTTTTCTGATAAGCCTGTTTTAAAAGCATATCTATTTGGCTCTTATGCTAGGTCAGAGAACGATTTGGACAGTGATATCGATATTTTGGTGGAATTAGATTACTCACGGCCCATTGGGTTAGAGTTTGTGAAAATGCAGTTAGACTTACAGGAAATATTTAACCGAAAGATCGACTTGGTGACGGAAAAGAGCCTGTCAAAATATATCAGACCAAATATAGACAAGGATAAAACATTGATCTATGAGAAATGATCTTGGTGATGAGGCAAGGGTAAAGCATATTCTGGATGCTATTTCAGAAATTCAGTCCTATTTAGAGGGCTCCAGTTTTGAAGAGTTTGCCGAAAATTCAATGAAAAAATACGCCTCTATAAAACAATTAGAAATCATCGGGCTCGGGTTTATGTTATCGTTCTAAACATATCTTAGCTTTTTCTTAACGTTTCGATTCGAATATTAAAAGAGTAAAGGTTATATTTTATTTAAACACGACTTAAAACCATATACCACATTTAAATGATTGACGACTATATAAACAAAATAATTTGTGGGGATTGCATTCAGAAAATGCAAGAAATACCAGATGAGAGTGTCGATTTAATTGTAACATCACCGCCTTACAATTTAAAGAATTCGACAGGAAACGGAATGAAAGATGGTCGTGGCGGAAAATGGGCAAATGCTAAACTCGTTGAAGGTTATTCTACTTACGATGATTGTATGCCTCATGATGAATATGCTCTTTGGCAGAGAGATTGTTTAGCTGAAATGTTGAGGCTTTTAAAAGATGATGGCGCAATTTTTTATAACCATAAATGGCGAGTTCAGGGTGGTTTACTTCAAGATCGGCATGACATACTTAAAGGGTTTCCAGTTAGGCAGATTATCATTTGGCAACGAAAAGGCGGGATTAATTTTAATCCGGGTTATTTCTTGCCTACTTATGAAGTTATTTATCTAATAGCCAAACCAGATTTTAAACTTGCACCAAAAGCAAATGCGCATGGAGATATTTGGCAGTTTACTCAAGAGATGAATAACCCTCATCCTGCTCCCTTCCCAGTTCACCTCATCGAAAGAATTATAAGTTCAACAGAAGCAGAAATTATTTTAGACCCGTTTATGGGCTCAGGAACAAGTGCGATAGCAGCTTTACGACACGATAGAAAATATATAGGAATTGACGTTGCGCCTGAATACTGTAAAATGGCTGAAAAGAGAATTCAAGAAGAAAAAAAACAACTCAAAATTAAATTTACTGCTTAGGATTAACGGATGGCAATTGAACATGATTTTATTGAACAAGTAGAAAAAAGATGGGAGAACGTCTATTGGTTTTCCAGAATGTTAATAAACAATGATAAATATGGTAGTGTCGGCAAAGAAAATCATTTATTGACAAAAATTGCCAGTAGTTTAAGGTTAGTTAAAGAAGATAATGACAAATTAGAACCCTCTGAAACATTAGCTCTACAAAAACAATCTCTGAAACACATTCTTCTTGATCGGGTTAAAAATGCTCCTGCAAGGCAGCAAAGGGTTGAAAAATTGATTGAAGATTTGGACAATCAAATCACATCTGAGGATGATATGGAAGTCTTTTTATTGACTTGCGAGAACATCATGCTTCCGATTAATAATGCAATTGAAAATATTCCCAGTGATGACAAAGAATTTACTTTATCTATTGCAAAAGCATATTTAGATGTCAAAGGAAAAGGCGGATTGGCAACAGTAATTAACCTATGGGATGATTTAGGAGTGCGTGGTTGTCTAACTGCTGAGCGTACAGAAATTGTTAAAGCTTATGCAACCCTACGCGTTTTACTGGATAAGAATTATAACTTAAAAGGAGCTGATAAAGACATTATTAAAACTGCTTTTGTTCAGGAGTTTGAGAGACGCGCTGGACAAAAAAGAAAGGGTCGTGCTGGTGGTAGTTTAGAAGATGTAACCTCATTCATTTTAGAATTTTTTGGCGTGAAATCAGCACCTGGACCTGACCATTTCCAAGCCGATATTGAAGTTGAAAACTGGGTTAAAACTAAAGATAGTTGGTTGATTGGTATTTCTTGCAAACGAACTTTGAGAGAGCGTTGGAAACAAGTGAGTAGTGCAGATTCTGCGATTTTGAGTAAATTTAAAATAAAACAGCTTTTTCATGTTGTAACCTACGATGAAGACTTATCGGACGATAAACTTGCGCTACTTGGTGGCCAACGACATATTTTTTACTTGCCAGACAGCAGTCGCAGATTAGAGTATGCGAGAAATCATGTTGGTTTAAAAGAATATGTTCGTCCTATTTCTGAATTTGTTGATGATCTTAAAAGAGAAATTAACTGATACGAATTGCCAACCACAGTTTTAAAGCGGTATCGACATACTTTACCCCTTTAAAATTGTTGGCTCTTAAAAAACCGCATTTTAATTACATTACCCTTCAATAAGACCTATTCGGTAAAACCTCTAATTCCCGTTCATGCGAGAAGCTATTTTTGTTCCTCTTACCAGCTATCAAGAATTTCCGGCGCGGGAAATGAAGCGCAAAGCATCTGAGTTCTACGAACTGATGAAAAAGCGTCGTACCGTTCGTGATTTTTCTGACCGTCCTATTTCGCTGGAGGTTATTGAAGACTGCCTTCTTGCCGCCGGCACAGCTCCCAACGGAGCCAATAAACAGCCTTGGCATTTTGCAGTAGTAACCGATTCCGAAGTAAAGAAAACCATTCGTATGGAAGCCGAGAAAGAGGAGCGGGAGTTTTATTCCCGCCGTGCAACTGAGCACTGGCTGCAAGACCTGGTACCTCTTGGAACCGACGAAAACAAACCTTTCCTGGAAAAGGCACCTTGTCTAATCGGCATTTTTGCCCAAAGTTATGCCGTGAATGAAAGCGGTGAGAAAGAAAAACATTATTATGTAAAAGAATCCGTAGGTATTGCAACCGGTATGCTTATCACGGCTCTGCACAATGCGGGACTGGCCACCCTCACGCATACCCCAAGCCCCATGGGGTTTTTGAATAAAATTATGGGCCGGCCCTCCCACGAAAAACCTTTTCTGCTGTTGGTTGTGGGCTATCCTGAAGAAAAAGTAGAAGTACCGGATATTTCAAAGAAATCGCTCCATGAAATTGCAACATTCTTGTAATGGTTTTGTTTGTCTATGACGCTGCTCCACCCATTTGATTTTCCAACTATATCAGAATGAAAGACAAAAATTCGAAGCCTAAATCAAAATCCTCCTCCCTAAAAAAAGAGTTGTACCAGTGGGGTATTTTTGCAGCTATTGCAGGAATTTTATACTTCACGGGCTATCACACCGAAGTAATCGGCCGACTGCAAAGCGTGCTTTTATACACCGGATTGATGCAGCCGGACACCGAAGTTTCCGCATCTTCACGCGAGGCTTATTACAACATGCCGTTGGTTTCGTTGGATGGTGACCGCACTTCTCTGGAAGCCTTCAAAGGCAAAACCATTTTCCTGAATTTCTGGGCTACCTGGTGCCCTCCTTGCATTGCTGAGATGCCAAATATCCAAAACCTGTATGAAACCATCGACTCTGATCAAATTGTATTTGTTATGGTTTCGCTGGATGAAGACCCTCAAAGAGCCCAAGATTTCATTTCGCGAAAAGCATTTACTTTTCCAGTTTATACCTTAGCCGGAAACAAGCCCAATATCTACAACAGCACCGTGGTGCCTACCACTTATGTGATTTCGCCGGAGGGGGAAATTGTGGTTGAACATCGGGGAATGGCGAAGTATGATACGGATGAATTTCGCTCCTTTTTGCGGGAGTTGTAGCCCATATCCAAAAACACGACCTTAGCACCGAATTAGATTTAACAGTCCATTTAACACTCAATTTATTTTTACATGGAAAAAGTCATCTCCGGTATTCAACAAATTGGCATTGGTATCCCAGATGTTCAAAAAGCAACCGATTGGTATCGCCGACATTTTGGGATGGATATTAAAATGTTTGAGGATTCTGCCACCGCAAAACTTATGACCAAATATACCGGGGGCGAGGCTCATGATCGTACCGCTATTCTTGCCTTGAATATGAAAGGCGGCGGCGGATTTGAGATTTGGCAATATACCAGCCGAACTCCTCAACCTGCTGACTTTGATTTTATGATGGGTGATGTGGGGATTAATTGTGGTAAAATTAAATCTATTAATGTGCCCAAAACATTCGAGGAAATGATGGAGAGTGGCTTAGAAGTGTTAACTCCACTCGCTAAGAATCCTGCCGATGAGTACAATTTTTTTGTGAGAGATTTGTATGGCAACATCTGGCACGTGGTACGAGGCCACGATTTCTTTAAGGAAAACACGAGCGCTTCAACCGGTGGAGTAGTCGGCGCAGTGATAGGATCTACTGATATCGATAGCGCTCGAAAGTTGTACTCTGATATTTTGGGTTATGATGAAGTAATGTATGACAAAACGGCTATTCATCCTGATTTTGAGGGATTGCCCGGTGGAGAGAATCGATTCCGGCGCGTTCTACTCCGGCATTCTCAACCCAAACAAGGTGGGTTTGGTCAGCTTTTTGGACCCACCGAAATAGAACTAATTCAAGTGGAAGGACGCGAACCACGCAAGCTTTTCAAAGATAGATATTGGGGTGATTTGGGCTTCATTCACCTTTGCTTTGATGTGCAGGGAATGGACGTGCTGAAAAGTGAATTAGAAGCCAACGGATTTCCTTTCACCGTAGATTCGGCCAATAGCTTTGACATGGGAGAAGCTGCCGGTCGTTTTACTTATGTGGAAGATCCTGATGGTACGCTCATTGAATTTGTGGAAACGCATAGAGTACCAATCCTAAAAAAAATCGGTTGGTATGTAAATATGACCAAACGTGATCCCAAGAAAAACCTGCCAAACTGGATGATCGGAGCTTTGCGTTTTAGCCGGATGAAATGATGTAACGTGATGAAGTGAAACTTACTTCTTTATATCACGTTATAAACACATGAAAAAATGGAAATTATTTCTAATTGGCGGTCTCTTTTCGTTGTGTGCCATAGCGCTTGCCTGGCGCTTTGGCTTTTTCGCACCAAGTTTATCACAGCTTGAAGGAACACCAATTGAAGAAACTCCGCTCGTCGATCTTCTTGGGCAAAAACACGCTTTCCATGAGCTGCGCGGTCATTCAACCACGCTCTATATGTGGGCGACGTGGTGCTCACCCTGCCTGAAGCATCTGGCTCAGTATGCCAAAAACGGACCTCCAGATTCTTCCGGCCACTTTCTCGCCGTGGCGCTGGACGAGGATCCAAATGCAGTCAAAAAAACATTGCAACGCATTGGATATGAGGACCCGGTTTGGGTGGCTACCGATGGCATGTCGCTTATTCAACAACGCTTTGCCGGAAACGATAGGCGAGCTGTACCCTACATTGTGGAACTCGATGCCGACGGAAATATCGTAGCTGCACGATATGGGGAGTAAATTTGCATAAAAACTCATCCAAGCGTACATATATAAATTGAGTAAATGATCCACTTTGCGAAATTTTCTTCCTTCTATTTCCCCCCAATACAGAAATTTACTTCTACTCTGGTGGGGAATTAATACATTCACCTTCTAATCATAGTTTGTTTATTAACTAAAAAAATAATCCCATGAAAAAATACTTGCTTACCCTGGGGATTTGTTTTGCTACAACTCTCCTTTTTGCCCAACAAAATGCCCGCTGGTTACGCTATCCGGCCATTTCGCCTGACGGACAAACTATTGCCTTTGGCTACCTTGGCAACATCTATAAAGTTGATGCCCAAGGTGGAACGGCCGTACCTGTTACCGTAATGCCCTCGCATGAAATGATGCCGATTTGGAGTCATGATGGTAAAACGCTGGCTTTTTCCAGCGACCAATTTGGGAATTTTGATGTATTCACCATGCCCGCAGATGGAGGAATACCCAAACGAATTACCTATTACAGCTACGATGATTATGCCTACGATTTCACCCCAGATAACAGCCACGTGCTTTTGGGCAGTGGTCGAAGCGCGCCGGCTCAAAGTGTTCGTTTTCCCAGTCCCCGCTTGTTTCGGAACTTGTATAAAATTCCTGCCAACGGTGGACGGCCTTTGTTAATAAGCGCTGCCGGTGCAGATGATGCAGACTTTAATTCCACCGGAAGCCAAATCGTATTTCAGGACCGGAAAGGCTACGAAGATGCCTGGAGAAAACATCATACTTCTTCCGTAACCCGCGACATTTGGCTCTACGACCTGAAAAAAGATTCCTACACTAAACTCAGTGATTTTAAAGGTGAAAACAGAGAGCCTCTATTCAGCAATGATGATAAATCCGTTTTTTATCTGAATGAAAAAGATGGAACTCAAAATCTTTATGAGCGTTCGTTAGCTTCGGGACAAGAAACACAGCTTACCACGTTCAAAGACTTTCCCGTACGGCATCTAAGCCTGTCCGAAAATGGCGTGCTTAGCTTCTCTTGGAAAGGAGATATTTACACCTTAACGGCCGGAAGTGAGCCGCAAAAAGTTTCCATTCAAGTAGCTAATGATGGAAATTATTCAGCCTACGAAAATATGCCTATAACTGGCGGGGCTACCGAATTTGCCCTCAGCCCAAATGGAAAGGAAATTGCTTTTGTGAAGCGCGGTGAAGTATTTGTGACCGGCGTAGATGATGCCCGAACTAAACGCATCACAAACACGCCGGAGCAAGAGCGCATGCTGGCTTGGTCGCCCGATGGAAAAACGCTACTGTTTTCCGCCGAGCGTGGAGAGAGCTGGGATATATTCAAAACAACGCTAACCCGTCCTGAAGAGAAATATTTCTATGCTTCTACGGTGTTAAAGCAGGAGCCCGTTCGAGCAACGGATGCTGAAGAATTTCTGCCCAAATACTCACCGGATGGTGAAAAAGTGGCTTTTGTAGAAGAGCGTAACATTCTGAAAGTGCTTGATCTCAACAGTAAAAAAACCACTGCTATTTTGCCAGAAGGTCACAACTATTCGTACAGCGATGGCGACTGGAATTTTGATTGGAGTCCCGACAGCCAATGGCTGATGGTGGATGACCAAAAAGGTTATTTCTTTGCCACTAATACGGCGCTCATTAAAGCTGATGGTTCCGGCGATATTATTTATCCCGTGAATAGTGGATTTGGTGAAGTGAATCCAAAATGGGGTCTGGGCGGTAAACTCATGACGTATATGAGCAGTAAAGAAGGTCGTAAATCGCTGGCCAATCAGGGAAGTCGCGAGTATGATATTTATGGCGTTTTCTTTAATCAGGAAGCATACGACACCTTCACGCTTAGTAAGGAGGAATACGAGCTGTATAAAGAACGTCAGGAAAAAGACGATGACGCTAAAAAGGAGGACTCGGAAAAAGCAGAAAAAGAGGAGGTTGTAAAACCGTTGAATCTCAATTTCGACCAACTGGATCATCGAAAAGTGAAGCTCACTATTAACAGCTCCAGCCTGAGTGATTACGCCCTGACCAAAGATGGAAGCAAGCTCTATTATCTGGCTTCGTTCGAGAAAGGCTATGACCTTTGGGTTACCGAACCCAGAACGCATGAAACTAAGATTTTAGCCAAACTTGGAGGTTCGCCAAGCGGGATTGAAATCAGCAAAGATGAAAAGAATCTTTTTGTTTCTAACAACGGATCCATCGTTCAAGTTAATTCCGAAAGTGGCAAGATTTCACCCGTGCAAATAGACGGTGAAATGGTGCTAAATGCTGCGGCTGAACGCGCCTACATTTTTGAACATGCATGGCGACAGGTTGAAAAAAAGTTTTATGATCCTGATTTGCATGATGTAAACTGGAGCATGTATCGCACCGAATATGGTAAGTTCTTGCCTTACATCAACAACAATTATGACTTCCAGGAATTGCTGAGCGAGCTTTTAGGTGAGCTTAATGGTTCGCACACCGGAGGGCGTTATTCTCCACGATTTCCCAATGGCGATAAATCCTCTGCCTTCGGTTTACTGTTTGATGAAACCTACAACGGCGCCGGAATCAAAGTGACGGAAGTTCTGGCTGGCGGTCCTTTAGACAATGCCGGTAACAAGATTAAAGCCGGAGACATCATCCAAAAGATTAATGGAATTTCCATTGAGCCGAATACCAACTGGAATAAACTCATGCTTAACAAGCGGGATAAAAACACCTTGCTAACTGTTAAGCCTTCCAAAGGTTCTGCGTTTGATGAAACGCTTAAACCCATATCTACCGGAGCTGAAGGAGGCTTAATGTATCAGAGATGGGTTAAAACCATGGAAGATATGGTAGCCAAAATGAGTGACGGAAAGGTTGGATATGTTCATATTAGAGGAATGAATGATGCCAGCTTCCGCGATATGTACGATAAGGTAATGGGCAAAGACTTGGATAAAGATGCTCTGATTGTGGACACTCGTTTTAACGGCGGAGGATGGCTACATGATGATTTAAACACCTTCCTAAGCGGAAAGAAATATTTGAAGTTTTCCCCACAAGGCCACTTACTTAAAGGCGGAGAACCCATGGATCGCTGGCAAAAACCGAGCTGCGTGCTGATGAGCCAAAGCAATTATAGCGATGCTTTTATTTTCCCGTACATTTACAAAGAAAATGGAATTGGTAAGCTAATCGGCATGCCTGTTCCCTGCACAGGAACCGCCGTTTGGTGGGAGCAGCAAATTGACCCCACTATCGTCTTTGGAATCCCCATGATTGGAACTATTGGTGCCGAAGGATGGACTACCGAAAATCATCAGGTGGAACCGGATATTCGCGTTCCATTGCCATACAATGATTTCCTAACGGGCAAAGATCCACAACTTGCCGCCGGAGTGAAAGAAATGCTGAAAGAAGCCGCTAATAGTAAATAAACAATTAATGGCAGAAACTGTGTTTAGCTAACCAATGCTTAGCTATAACATTCCTGAAAATAGAAAGAGATGAGTCGATTTTATTCGCTCATCTCTTTTTTTTGTACCCCGTACTATGTTAAAACATCAATGGGTTACTCCCTCACTACAAACGCTACTTTATCAGCATCATTTTACGGGTTTCAACAAAATTGGCTGATTGTAAACGGTAGATATACATACCACTGGCAAAATTTGAGGCATTAAATTGAACCGTTTGCGTGCCGGCACTCATTCTGCCCTGCACTAAAGTAGCAACTTGTTGGCCTAACATATTGTAAACCGTAAGCGCCACTTCTCCCGCTTTTGGAAGATTAAATGAGATGTTTGTAGTTGGGTTAAATGGATTTGGATAGTTTTGCTTCAGCTCAAATGTACCCACGGTGTATTCTTGCTCATTATCTACCGTAATCATATCCATATTTACAAATCGTACTTCAACGGTGGCACTTCCATTGCTGTTGGTTGCTGTGTAATGCATGGGTGCCGGTTTTTCTTCATCCACAATCCAGAAGAACTTACGTGTTTCTGAATTATAGGAAGCCGTAGCCGGTAAATCTGTAATCGTAATGGAGGGAATGCTAAAATCAATATTTCTTCCACTCAAATAGAAGCTCAAGGTATCTCCCTTCTCAGCCAAAATGGGACCATCATTAAATACCACAGGATAATTACCTCTAGTATTAATAGTTCGATTCCCATTATTTAGATTATCTAACCTCGAATCTTGTTTCATATAATGATAATCCACTTCAAAAAATTGGCTATAACTAACGGTGTAGTTTTTTAAATACATGATTTTATTCTGATAGTGCCAACTGTAAACAAACGTCATTTTTGTGCCATCTTCCTCATTCACATATACTGTTCGTTGTGCCCGTGTAGTATCTCCAGTGTCACTATAAAATACGTAACTATATTCTTTCCGCGTTCCTAGCTCATCATACACCCACTTAGTATCTATGTTTATATAAAGTTCATTGGCTTCAGTATTAATCAGTGTATAAATTGTTGAGCGAGTTTGCAGGCTACGGCCATTTATTCTTACATAATCATATTCCGTTCTCGACCAGATAATCATCACATTCTGTTGTGCGTGCATCGAGTACTCTCTTTTTTCAATTAGATTTCCATACTCATTATGATCAAACTCCGTACGAGTAAGCACATCACCTATCGCAATATCCCCATTTTCATCCGTGCTATCGGGATATACGATATAATTATTCACCGAATCTACCTGGGTGATGGTTGGATGAAAAGTATCATCAGGGTTTGGATTTGCAAACGACCGCTGAAAGCTTCTATACATATTTGCTAAGCGCCACGCCGAACCATCCCAAGAAAACTTGAGACCTTCCACATAGCCATCCTCATAAATAAACTGCGTACTATCTTTCCCTACTAGTTGCTTTTTTACAGCATCATATTGCTTAGTAAGCTGATATTTTACACTTTGATCGCTGTTTATTTCCGTATAATTATAATTCCAACTCGTAATATTACCATCACTATCAATATATTTCGAACTCGAAAGCTGGTAATCATCAGTTCTTTGGTTCCGGGTTTCTGATGTTCTTTTGTATTCCATCGTAGCTTCGTGGAAGGAATACTCAACTCTCAACGTATCGAGGCCGTTCTCATTTTTGTAATATTGCATCCACGTATTTTTTTTCCACCCATAGTCTTTCACAAAAGTATCCGAATATATTTCTCGGCTGGCTCCCTCTGATGGTGTCTCTGGATAGCGCATTTTACTTCCTCTATTCGGAAGGGTATCACCGTTAGCAAAATATAGAGTAATGCTACTATCCTGATGTGTGCCAAAATACCATGCCTTTTGTATGGATCTTTTATACCACTTACTATCCTGCCTGTTCCAAGTTAATGCTTCGTTATTGATACTATTGCTCCCCTCTTTATCTCCTACTAAGAAATGATACGATGCGCTAGTTGGCATATACAAGCTGTCATTTATAGTTTTATATTCTGTATAACTCCAAGTAGTATCAGTGCTTACCGGTGCAGCCGATGCCTGCTGTGCATCCAACTCTGCTTTCCTTTCCTGTTCTATCAGCCACATATCAGCTGCTTTTGTTTGTGGAGATACTTGATATAAGAACGCTTTATGCGACGGGCTTAGATATTGTGCATCAATCTTCTCTTTTAGCTCTTTAGATTGTGCAAATAAAGAGGAGCTTACAACCAAAATGCCTAATAACGTATTTAGTATCTGTTTCATCATATACCCTATTTAGTTTTAAAAATGAACGACCAAAAAATGTTGGACGCATCCCAAAATCATAATTTGATGAATGAAAATACATAGCCCAAATTAGGTATTTTTATTTACTTGCAAGAATATTGGCATGTCAAAGAGTCCTCACCTGAGCTGTGATTTCCTTTTTAGAGCTGGTTGTTTTGGTTGAGGAGATACGGCATCCACATTTCGCTCCGCTACACTTGTGCGGTATGGCGGGGTGGGGGTGAATTATGTAGTGGTCTGCAAAAATCGGACGGCAAAACAATAATTCTTAATTTGCTGTTATGAAACGAACCCGAAGAAATTTTAGCGCTACCTTCAAAGCCAAAGTGGCTGTTGAAGC
>JBDNFJ010000093.1:0-18042 GCA_041689895.1 Gracilimonas sp.
TACATCTTCGTAACCGGCATTCAAAAAGGCCGTTACCCATTCTCGTTCTTCCGGCAAAAACCCGGATGTTTTGTGCTGTTTGCTGGGATTATGAATATCTATCTCGGTATGACAAATATTAAAATCACCACAGAAAACGGTAGGTTTGTCATCTTTAACCCAACTTTTTCCAAAACGAATGAAATCATCCAGAAAGTTCATTTTCATGTCTTGTCGCACATCTCCCGTAGTTCCGCTTGGGGCATAAATACTGAATACTCGGTAAGACTCAAACTCGGCCATAAGAACCCGGCCTTCCTTATCTACCCAATCAATACCTAAGCCTGTTGTAACTTTAATGGGTTCCTCTTTTGAATAAATAGCTACGCCCGAATACCCTTTTTTCTCAGCCACATGATAATACTTATGATATCCTAACTGTTTCACTTCTTCGGGCACTTGCTGTTCCTGTGCACGCATTTCTTGAATGCAGATTACATCGGGATTGCTTTCTTCTACCCAATCCGTAAAGCCTTTCCTGTGTGCGGCTCTAATTCCGTTGACGTTATACGAGCTTATTTTGATCAAAATAGTTTACTTCGCTTTTAAAATTCCAAAATTTCGCTTGCCTACTTTTAATGCAAAAGCATCGCCTTTTTTAAAAGTAATGGAGTAATTTTTATCCGTAATCTTTTTGTCATTAACACTAATACCGCCCTGCTTAATCATGCGTTTAGTTTCACCATTACTTGGAGAAAACCCGGTTTCTGCCACAATATCTAACAAGCGAATTTCTTCCCCAGATTCAAAATAAAATTCGGGAGCATCATCAGGCACCTCTTTGTTAATAACTGTTTGCTCAAAATGGGTTTTTGCGTTTTTTGCTGCTTCTTCACCATGATACATGCGCACAATGGTAAAGGCCAGGTCATGTTTCGCATTTCGCGGATCGGCTTTAATTTTTTCTTTGATTGCAGGAAGCTGCCTCGTTTCTACATCGGTAACCAATTCATAATAGGTGTAAATGAGAGCATCTGGGATAGAAAGGGATTTTCCGTACATCTCATTAGGCGCTTCTGTAATCCCGATATAATTATCGTACGATTTTGACATTTTGGCCGAGCCATCGGTTCCAACCAACAGCGGCATCATTAAGCAAACCTGTGGTTCTTGGCCGTCTTCTTTTTGAAGCTGTCGCCCTACCAATAAATTAAATTTCTGATCGGTTCCACCTAATTCTACATCCGATTTTAGATGAACCGAATCTTGTCCCTGAGCCAACGGATATAAAAACTCATGTAATGAAATAGGTTCATTTTTCTCGAATCGCTTGGAGAAATCATCCCGCTCAATCATTCGAGCAACCGTTAGTTTGGACGACAGTTTAATCACATCCATAAAATCCATCTCGCCCAGCCAATCATAATTGTTTGTTAGCGTGAGCTTGTCTTCATCCAGTATTTTCTTCGCCTGCTCAATGTAGGTTTCCGCATTTTCTTTCACGTCTTCGAGCGTAAGCGGCGGACGGGTTTTATTCTGTCCGGTGGGGTCGCCAATCATGGCCGTAAAACCACCGATAATGAGAATCACTTCATGCCCCAAATCCTGTATTTGTCTCATTTTTCTCAGAATCACTGAATGACCAAGATGAAGGTCGGGGCGGGTTGGATCTACCCCCAGCTTTATTCTAAGTGGTTTATTCTCTTTATTTGATTTTTTGAGCTTTTCAATTAGCTCTTCTTCAGGAACAATTTCTACCGTACCACGACGGATGATCTCAATTTGCTCCTCGACAGGTAAAAATGACATCTTCGTTATTTATCGTTTAAGAATGGAATGTTTTCTAATGGATTGTAGTCACCGATGTTAGCTTTCAGCGTTTCAGTATAATTTTCGGCACCGGGGTAAATTACGGCTACGGCATTGTACGCATAAGGTGCTAAATAAATAACCGCCGGATACAAATAGGACTCATTTCTGGCCTCTTCTTTAGGGACATTAAATCCTGCCAACAACAGTAAAAAAGCACTTACTACCATGCCGCTTTTCAATGCACCAAAAGCGGCACCTAAAGCTCTGTTTACGGCTCCTAATTTTACGGCTTTCAAAAACTCTTTGGTGGCATATGCAATTAGAGCAACTACACCCAATGTTCCTATAAATAATATCGCGCCCGATAGAAACGGAACATAGGAGGCGCCTTCCTCAAATATAGGCTCGATGAGGCCTGTAAATGCATCCAGATAGTTGAAGGTTAGAAAGATGGCTAAAATTATACCCACAATGTTTAGCACTTCTTTTACCAGTCCGTTCATTGCACCTTTGTAGGCAAAATATAAAATAGGTATGGCAATGATTAGGTCGAGGATTGGCATTGGTTTTTATCCCTCCAGTTCCTCTTTTACAATCCTACTCACCATAGAGCCATCGGCCTTGCCTTTCAGTTGTCCCATAAGTGGGCCCATTACTTTGCCCATATCTTGCATGCCACCTGCACCTAAAGTATTGATTTTATGCTGAACAATTTCCCGAACTTCTTCTTCACTCATCATTTCAGGCAGGTAGATATCAATAATCTTTAATTCTGCTTTTTCGTTATCTGCAAGATCCTTTCTTCCACCTTCTTCAAACTGCTCGATGGATTCTTTGCGTTGCTTGGCTGCTTTCATAAGCACTTCAACGGCTTGTTCGTCAGTTAGTTTAGCTTTTTCACCATCTTTACGTTCACTAATCTCCTTCTCCATGAGTTTAGCTTTTAATGATCGCAAAACTCTGAGCTTATCTTGAGCTCTGGCTTTCATGGCATCCTTGATGTCAGCCGCAATCTGATCTTGTATCGTCATGGTTTTCTCCTTTGCTTAAATCTACCAAAAAAAAGGTTACACAATCAAAATTGCGTAACCTTATATATATTCGTTATGAATGTGCTATCAGGCTTTGTTCTGCTGAATAAAATCCTGCACGCTTTCCTGATCCATCATCACTTCTTTATAAGCGTATTTTCCTTTGTTGTTCTTCGTAGAAATGATAACCTTCGCCATTTTACGATGAGCTGCTTTCGCGTGTATTGCGTCTTGTCCGAATGTTTGCTTCTTAGCCATATCTCTGCTTATTTAATTTCTTTGTGAACGGTATGCTTTCGAAGAACCGGATTGTATTTTTTAAGTTCAAGTCGATCGGTCGTTGTTCTTCGATTCTTAGTTGAAACGTAACGAGATGAACCGGGTTTTTCGGTACACTCTAAAATCACCTGAACTCTGTTTCCTTTTGCCATAGTTCTATACTTCTTTTATAAGAGTTCCTTTTTTCCGCGCGTCATTCAATACCGCAGAAATTCCTTTCTTGTTAATAGTTCTTACTGTTTTCGCAGAAACTTTAAGTGTTACCCACTTATCTTCTTCGGGAACGTAAAAACGACGCTTTTGCAAGTTCAGCTCGAAACGGTGTTTCGTTTTGTTATTCGCCTTAGATGAACGGTATCCGTTCATAGCTCCTTTTCCTGTAATATCGTCTTTTCGCGACATCGTGTAATTCGGTTAATTCATAATGAAAATAGACACCAAAGATAGAGCTATAAATATCAAAGTTCAACGTTAGCACGCACTAAAATTCTAATTATTCACATTTTCTTGAATTATCCACATTTTACACCAGCTTTTCAATACTGTATTTTACCCCAGAAAGCCCAACTCGAATATTTTGAACAAAAACCATTCCTTTTTTTGATTTTGCGCGTGTAAGCTCTATTTTCTGACGTTAATATACTCATCCTACAAAGCTATCACACCATAATTATGGCAAAAAAACAAGGATCTGACTACAAGGCTTCAAATATTCAAGTTTTGGAAGGTCTTGAAGCGGTACGAAAACGGCCTGCAATGTATATCGGAGACACGGGCTCGCGTGGCCTTCACCACTTAATTAACGAGGTGGTAGATAACTCCATTGATGAAGCACTCGCAGGCTATTGTGATTACATCATTGTAACTATTAATAAAGACGGTTCCATGACCATTCAGGATAACGGCCGGGGTATTCCGGTTGATGTCCATGAAAAACTCGGTATTCCGGCCGTTGAAGTAGTGCTTACCAAACTGCACGCAGGGGGTAAATTTGATAAAGACTCCTATAAAGTTTCAGGTGGATTGCACGGAGTAGGTGTAAGTTGTGTAAATGGTCTTGCCAGTCATTTTAAGGCTGAGATTCACCGCGATGGTGAAATTTATGTCATGGAGTTTGAGAAAGGCGCAACTACAACGCCTCTATCTGTCGTGGGAAAAACCAAAGAGACGGGTACCAAAATTACTTTTTCACCCGATCCTACTATTTTTACTCAAACCCTTGAGTTTAAGTTTGATATTATTGCAGAACGAATGCGCGAGTTGGCGTTTCTAAATCCTGAGATTACGGTTGAACTTATTGATGAAAGAGAGGAAGACGAAGAACTTAAAACTGAAACGTACCATTATGATGGTGGTGTAAGTGATTTCGTTAGTTTTCTTGACGAACACAGAGAATCAATGTTGGAGAAGCCTATTTATATTACCGGCGAACTTGAACAGGTTCCGGTTGAAATCGCTATTTCGTACAATAATTCGTTCTCTGAAAATGTGCATTCTTACGTCAATAACATCAACACCCAAGAAGGCGGTACACACGTATCCGGGTTTCGTAGGGCATTAACACGTTCATTGAAATCGTATGCGGAAAAGAATGGTCTCATTAAATCGAATAGTAAGATTTCGGTTTCAGGAGAAGATTTCAGGGAAGGAATGACCGCCGTTCTAAGTGTGAAGGTACAGGAGCCCCAATTTGAAGGTCAAACCAAAACCAAGTTGGGTAACTCGGAAGTACAAAGCGCCGTTGAGATCGTTGTTTACGATCAGCTAAATGAATATTTGGAACAAAATCCTAAAGCAGCAAAAAAAGTAATTGAAAAAGTAGTGCTTGCCGCCGAAGCACGAGAAGCAGCTCGTAAAGCTCGTCAGTTGATACAGCGCAAGAGCATAATGAGCGGTGGCGGACTTCCGGGAAAATTAGCGGATTGCTCCATTAAAGACCCTGAGCATTCTGAGATTTATCTTGTTGAGGGTGATTCTGCCGGTGGCTCCGCAAAAATGGGGCGTAACCGAAGTTTTCAAGCCATTCTTCCATTACGTGGAAAAATTCTAAATGTGGAAAAAGCGAAGATTAACCGCATCCTTGAAAACAATGAGATTCAAGCAATGATCACCGCTTTTGGTACAGGCGTTGGCCATGGCGAAGATGCTTTTGAATTGGAAAAGCTCCGCTATCATAAAATTATTCTTATGACGGATGCGGATGTGGATGGTTCGCATATTCGTACGCTGTTGTTAACTTTTTTCTACCGCTACATGCGTCCTCTTGTCGAAAACGGATTCATTTACATCGCCACGCCCCCTCTATATAGAATTACCACCAGTAAAGATATAGAGTATGCTTGGGATGATGCTACTCGGGATAAATTGATTAAAGAGCTCAAAAAAACGCGTAAAAAATTCGACGTTTCACGGTACAAAGGGCTTGGAGAGATGAACCCTGAACAGCTTTGGGAAACTACGATGGATCCGGAAACACGAACCCTTCAGCAGGTAAATATTGAAAGTGCTGCCGGTGCAGATCGCTTATTCTCAACCCTAATGGGTGGCGAAGTTGAACCTCGCCGCGAGTTTATTGAGCGAAACGCTAAATACGCAACCATCGATACTTGATTGATATTCTAATCTGAACACAGACTAACTGTTTTATTTTTTGATTTATGGCTAGAGAAAAAATTATACCTATTTCTATTGAAGACGAAATGCAATCGTCCTACATCGATTATTCGATGTCAGTTATTGTTTCCAGGGCCCTGCCCGATGTCCGGGATGGATTAAAACCCGTTCACCGACGTGCACTTTACGGTATGAACGACCTTGGAATGATGCATAACCGTAATTATAAAAAGAGCGCCCGTATTGTCGGTGAGGTATTGGGTAAGTATCACCCCCACGGAGATACGGCTGTTTATGATTCCATCGTTCGAATGGTTCAAGAGTTTTCGCTGCGCTATCCTTTAGTGGATGGACAAGGCAACTTTGGTTCTATCGACGGAGATAGCGCAGCTGCTATGCGTTATACAGAAGTTCGTATGGATCGTCTTTCAGAAGAATTGTTGGCCGACATTAATAAAGAGACGGTAGATTATCAGCCTAACTTTGACGATACCCTTGAAGAACCTACCGTTCTGCCAAGTATGTTGCCTAACCTGTTGTTAAACGGGGCCTCCGGTATTGCCGTTGGAATGGCTACCAATATGGCACCTCACAATATGAGCGAGGTAATTGATGGCGTGACTGCTTATATCAACGAGCCTGATATTGAGCTTAAGCAGCTGATGCAACATATAACCGCCCCTGATTTTCCAACAGCGGGTATTATATATGGATATGAAGGCGTTAAGGATGCCTATGAAACCGGTCGGGGTAAAGTAACACTTCGGGCTCGTGCCAATACGGAAGAGCTGCGTGGAAATCGTGAACAAATTGTTATTACGGAAATTCCTTATCAGGTGAACAAAAGCACGCTGATTAAAAAAATTGCGTCGCTGGTGAATGAAGAAAAAATTACAGAAATATCAGAAGTTAGAGATGAATCGGACAGAGAAGGTATTCGGGTAGTCATTATCCTTAAGCGTTCTGCAAATGCAGGCGTTGTACTAAATCAGCTGTATAAGTACACCCAGATGCAGACCACCTTTGGCATCATAAATCTTGCGCTGGTTAAAGGTCGGCCTAAGGTGATGGACCTTAAAGAGCTCATCTATCATTTTGTAGAACATCGGGTTGAGATCATTATTCGACGTACTATATATGATCTTGATCAAGCCGAGGCCCGCGCACATATTCTTGAAGGCCTTAAAATTGCCCTCGATAATCTGGATGAAGTTATCAAAACCATCCGTGCATCCAGCAATCCACAAGAAGCAAATATTGCGCTCCGTAAGAAATTCGCACTTACAGATATCCAGGCAAAAGCTATTCTGGACATGCGTCTCCAAAAGCTGACAGGCTTAGAAAGAGATAAAATTGATTCTGAATATCACGATATCATCGATAAAATTTCAACCTATCGTGAGATACTTTCAGACCGTGATCAGCAAACTACTATAATCAAGGAAGAGCTGGCCGATCTTAAGAAAAGATATGGTGATGAGCGCCGTACTCAAGTTGTTCACTCAGCAGACGATTTTAATATCGAAGATATGATTGCCGACGAAGATGTAGTGGTAACCATTTCTAACAAAGGCTTCATTAAAAGAATGCCAGTAACCGGATATCGCCGTCAACGTAGAGGTGGAAAGGGAATGAAGGGCACTACAACCCGTGATGAGGAATATGTAGAACATTTATTTGTTGCCACCACACATAATTATATCCTGTTCTTTACAGAAAAAGGAATGTGTTACTGGCTAAAAGTTTATGAGATTCCTGAAGGCGGGCGTCTTGCTCGCGGACGTGCCATAGTGAATTTAATTGAACTGGCAAAAGACGATAGAATCAAAGCATTCGTGCCGGTTAAAACATTGGATGACGAAGAGTACATTAATAATCACTCCATTATCATGTCGACAAAAAGCGGCTTAGTTAAGAAAACTAAGTTAGAAGCTTACAGCCGACCTCGTCGTGACGGAATCATTGCCATAAACGTTAGAGAAGGCGACAGTTTGTTAGCCGCAGAACTCACCAATGGCGAAAGCAACATAATTCTGGCTAATAAAAAAGGCCGTGCTATCCGGTTCCACGAAACGGATGTTCGTGAAATGGGCCGAAATACTTCCGGTGTTAAAGGCATGACACTCGCCAAAGGCGGTGAGATTGTGGATATGGTGGTAATTAAAAATACCCACGAAGCCACGGTCCTCGCCATGTCAGAAAATGGATACGGTAAACGATCGCTTGTTGAAGATTATCGCGAACAAGCTCGTGGTGGTAAAGGCGTGATTACATTAAAGATAACACCCAAAACCGGCGATCTTATTGCCCTTAAAGAAGTAACCGATCAGGATGATCTGATGATTATTACAGAGAAGGGTAAAGTAATTCGTATGAGTTGTGGCGGTATTCGAACCATGGGTAGAATTACACAAGGTGTTCGAGTTATGCGACTTGACTCTGATGGTGCTATCGCTGCCGTAACACGAGTAGTAAATGAAGAAGAAAGTGAAGATGCCGGTGAAGACGAAACCGGAGATGGTGAAGATTAAATAAATTCACTTCTCAAAAATATTCTTCTAATTAAAAAGGGCTTCAAATATTAAAGCCCTTTTTTTATCCCTGTATTTTTTCTATTGATTAACCTTCCAACATTTCTTGAAGCAGCCCTTTCCTTTTTTCAATTAGCTCGTTGGGACCTTCTATTTTCACTTTATTACCAAACTGAAGCAGCCACTCATTGATGAAGACTAAATTATCAAATTTAAACTCCACCTTAAAATATTTAGAATTATGGGTCTCTTTCTTAATAATTTTAGCCGGCAGATTGCCCTCTAATCGCCCTACCTCCTCTTTTTCGACCAAGAGTATGATAGATTGAGAAAGCTCGTTAGGGCTGAAAATAAGACCCTCTATATCCAATTCGGCATCAAGCTGATAATTTTCATCTAAAATTTGGACTTCCTTTACATTCTCTAAAATAAAATTCCTGATTTCACCACGAAGATGAGATTTACCGATTACATTCCAGTGATCTTCATAAAAGACTAAAATGTAAGGATCGATTTTCCGTGTTTCTTTTTTCCCTGATTTCGTTGTGTATCTGAACTGCAATCTTTTCTGCTGAGAAATTGCGCTGCTAATCAAATACCAATTTCCTCCAGCTTTCTTTTTCACACCATATCTCAAAAAGGGATCAACAATGGTTCGACCTTCAAGGGAAGTCATAAAATCTTTCAACTCATTGGGAAGTACGTTTTTAATTTTTAATTCCACTCCCTTGGCGTCTGCTACCAATCCTTTATCAACTTGTGACTTCACAAAATTTAGTCCCACCATAATAGTGGCCAGCTCTTTTGAAGTAAACATTAAGGGGGGAACCTTATATCCCTTTATCAATCCGTAGCCTGAATATCGATCCCATGTAACCGGAACATTAATTTCGTCTAAAGCATTGAAATCTCTAAAAATAGTACGCCTGCTTACTTCAAAACGATTAGCCAATTCATTAACCGTCAACCGTTTGCCCGGCTGTTGAAGTAAAAGCATAAGCTTTAACCTTCGTTCAGAACTATTCATTATCCACCTTTCTTTTAATTTCAACCAATGCCTTTCCTGAATAGAAAGGATCTTTAAAACCCGACTCAAGCTCTATAATATGAACACCTAATTTCATACTCACTCCTTCAAGTTCATTCTCGATTTCATCGATTCCCTTCAGTAAAATTATTCCGGTCCAAGCCTTCTTCCCCACCATACCAATCAGATCATTAATCTTAAACGCATGTTTAGACGTTAGCAATGCGTCGGAATCGAACTCCATTTTTTCAACCGAGCCTGCACAAGTAGATACATTCGATAGCTTCAAAACGTTAGCTATATGTTTACACGCCATTATTTTTTTGGCCACAATATCATTAAGAATGATCTGTTTTGCTGGAAATACTATAGCCAAAGGAAGTCCCGGCAAGCCCCCTCCTGTTCCTGAATCCATTATTTTCTGAGTGTTTTTAAAAAGCTCAGACACTGATAAAACCAACGAATGCTCTATATGCTTGCGAAGCGTTTCACGTGAAACGTCGCGACTCACAAGATTTATCTTTCTGTTCCACCAAAGAAGTTTAGACAAATACTGTTCGAGTGGTTGCTCGTTTTTATAATACAGATTGCGAACATGAGCGGCATCAGAAATACTTAATGACGTTCTTTGGATATTATGTTCCACGTGAAACACCCCGTTTAATTTTTTAGATAAACCATTAAAACAGAAAGGTCGCTCGCTGAAACCCCGCTAATTCTACTGGCTTGACCTATGGTTTCGGGACGAATTTTTGAAAGCTTTTGCGTGCCTTCCGTAGATAAACTCTTGATGTTTATATACTCAATTCGCTCAGGAATATGCATACTTTCTTGCTTTTCCATTTCTCGAACCATGTCGAATTCTTTCTCAATATATCCCGCATACTTAAGTTGTATTTCAATCTGTCCAAGAACCTCATTATCCCCACTTATATCCAAAACTTGCTTAGAAAGCTCTTCATCAAAGCGCATCATTTCTCGTAGTGATACTTCAGGGCGCAAAAGGATTTTCAAAGCTTTCATTGGTTGGCTCATGGGTGAGCTGTCTTTTGCTTGAAGCATGGGGCCCATTTTCTCTGGTCGGACTGTATAATTTTTTATCAACTCATCCAGCTTACCAATTGCCGCCCGCTTTACTTCTACTTTATCAAGTCTGTTTTGAGAGGCTAAACCAATCTTATATCCGATTTCTGTTAAGCGTAGATCTGCATTGTCTTGTCTTAAAAGAATGCGATGTTCTGCCCGAGAGGTAAACATTCGGTACGGTTCTTCCGTCCCCTTATTGATAAGATCGTCTATCAGAACACCTATATAAGCTTCCGATCTTTGAAGTATTAACGGCTCTTTATCCTGTACTTGTAGCCCTGCATTAATGCCCGCCATTAATCCCTGACATGCCGCCTCTTCATATCCGGTTGTACCATTAATTTGACCAGCAAAAAACAATCCATCAATGATCTTAGTTTCCAAAGATCTTTTTATTTGATGAGGAGGGAAATAGTCGTACTCAATCGCATAGCCAGGGCGAATCATAACGATTTCCTCAAACCCAGGAATAGTTCTCATGGCCTTGTACTGTACATCCTCCGGTAGGGATGTTGAAAAACCATTCAAATACATCTCGTACGTATTCCATCCTTCCGGCTCTAAGAACAATTGATGCTGGTCTTTATCGGCGAACCTATTGATTTTATCTTCTATACTGGGACAATAGCGAGGGCCAATCGATTTAATTCTGCCATTAAACATAGGGCTTTTATCAAATCCTGTTTTTAAAACTTCGTGTACTTCCGTGTTTGTATATCCAATCCAGCAAGATAGTTGCTCTTCTAAAGAAGGAAGTTCATCCGTTAAAAATGAGAAAGTTGTTGGGTCTTCATCTCCAAACTGCTCTTCCAACTTCGAATAATCTACCGTTCTTCCATCCACTCTTGGAGGAGTTCCAGTTTTAAGCCGACCCACTTCAAACCCTAATTTTTCGAGTGAGCCTGAAATCCCAACGGATGCTCTTTCACCAGAGCGCCCACCACCATAGTTAGATTCGCCAATGTGAATAAGACCATTTAAAAACGTGCCGCTTGTAAGAATTACTGCTTTAGCATAAAATTTTTGTCCCGTTTGGGTAATCACTCCCAGTATCTTTTTTCCATCCTTAGATATCAGATCAACCACATTATCCTGGCGGAAGTATAAATTCTCTTTCTTCTCCAGCTGCTCTCTCATCTTTTGGGAGTAAAGCATGCGATCACTCTGGCAGCGAGGACTCCACATCGCGGGGCCTTTGCTCCGGTTAAGCATTCTAAACTGAACCCCGGTTTGGTCACTAACAATACCCGACAAACCACCAAGCGCATCAATCTCCCTAACTAATTGGCCTTTAGCTACGCCACCCATAGCCGGATTGCACGACATTTTAGCAATAGCCTCCAAATTCATGGTGATAAGTAGAGTTTTAGCCCCAACTTGTGCCGCTGCTCCGGCGGCTTCGCTTCCTGCGTGACCACCACCAACAACGATTACATCGTATGTAGAATCTATAACCGACATTACTCTCTGTTTCTTATTAATTTACGAATGTTAAATATCTTGTAACTGCTATAAAGATAAGGAATTGTAGCGCTTCTCACTATATATCACTTGTAATCCATTTCTTGCATATACGCGTTTATATGTGCTACAAACAAAAAAAGCTCCCAATACATTGGAAGCTTTTCTTTGCGATCCGGAAGGGACTCGAACCCTCGACCTCCTGCGTGACAGGCAGGCGTTCTAACCAACTGAACTACCGGACCTTTTATTTGAGAGCATCAAATATACAGACCATCGTCCAACGAAGTCAAGGAGTTTCTAAAAACTCTTGCAAAAAAATAAGAGTCGCGATCTCATCGTGACTCTCTAAAAGAAAGGTGATCAAATAAAAAACTTATTGCTTTAATTCTTGTTCTATAGCGCTTACCAACTCTTCACTCTCAGGCTCTATTTTACTACGGAATCTACGCTGTACTACACCTTCTTTGTTAATCAGAAATTTCTCAAAGTTCCATTTAATTTCCCCTTCAAAGTCTATATTTGGCTGAGATGTCAGGTAGGTAAATAATTCGGCTTGATCGTCACCTTTTACAGAAATCTTAGAAAACATCGGGAAATCAACTCCATACTCGAGCGTACAGAATTGTTTGATTTGTTTGTCGGTGCCTGGTTCCTGCCCGTTAAAATTATTTGCGGGAAAACCGAGAATCACAAAATCCTTATCTTTATAGGTATTATAAATTTTTTGAAGCCCTTCGTATTGAGGAGTATATCCACATTTTGAGGCTACGTTAACAACCAACACCACTTTTCCTTTATATTGTTTTAAGGAAACCTGGTCCCCATCAATATTCTCTACATTGAAATTATAAAAGGCAGAATCTTTGTTAGGCATGGTGATGGTTGCTATCAGTATTAATAATGAGACGAAAATTTTCATTGAAATATTTTTTTCTTCTATCGTTAGTGTTTAAACTCATTGGACTATCAAAATCATTCCCTATGCATAAAAAAATCTTTGCGTTGTCCTTCGTGCTTTTAATGTTTATTCCTTTCCTAAGCTATGCACAAATGTTCTCAGTTGGTAATAAAGTTGAGCGTCGCACCAATCCTTTTACTCCATATATAAGAGCTGGTGTACAGATTATAGATTTTAAATTCATGGGTGACCCGGTTGAACTTACAAATAGCCAACCGCTTTCATTTACCGGTTTAGCTGCAACTGCCCAGTTTGAAACGGCTGGTTTCACTCTTGGTGCAACATATGGAAATGATTTCACCGGTTTGTCTGATCGTAATTATTTTGATCTAAGCCTAAGTTTTTCGAATGCATTTTATTTTATACGCAGGCCTCATTTTGGTCTCGGTGTTCCCATTCATCTGGGCTCAAATCTAACCAATGTGCGAAGTGATGCTACCAGTGATCATTTCTCTCAAACTAATTTAAGTGCAGGAGCAGGAGTCATAACCCGTGCTATTTTTCCTGAACATTTTGATATTTCAGCCCAATTTATTCCTAAGTTTGGTTTCAGTACGGCAAGTGGAGGTTTTATTGGGGGAAATGTATTTTCTTTGATAGGCAAGGCACGAATAAACTTTTATAATCTTATTTTTAATAAAAATATTAGCTTAGGCTACAATTATATGTATAATTCCTATAATATTGATGGCGAGGAATACGATTATGATTTTACCGGCCATACCATAACCCTTGGAATATCGCTTTGAAACCTGACAAATTTCTTCTCGAACTCGAGCAAATTCTTGAACGTGCCGGCTACACGCTGCGTAAAGAGCGTGGTTCGTTTCGTGGAGACGAATGCATAATAGAGGGGCAGAAATTAGTAGTAGTGAACAAGAATAAACCCATTGAATCTCAGCTTGGTACTATGGGGCGTGTTTTAGGGCAAATTGATTTAGAAAGCGTTTATATTAAACCTGCTGTAAGAAAAAATTTAGAAGATCTCTGGGAGCAGCTTGAAGTTGAGCCGGAAGAATCTTCTGAGGATTTTGAATTAGAATGAAAATTACATTTTTGGGCACCGGCACTTCTATGGGCGTCCCCGTTGCAGGAGGTTTCCGGAGAGATAAATTAGCTCACGATCCAAGAAATGAGCGCACTCGTTGCTCAGCTTGGGTGCAAGCAAAGGGAAAATCCATTCTTATTGATGCCGGTCCGGAGTTTCGTATTCAAAGTATTCGTTGTCAGCTTCAGCAATTAGATCACCTGCTGATTACCCATGAACACATGGATCATATTTCAGGGCTGGATGATTTAAGAATATATTCCTACATCAATGAAGCGCCCTTACCTGCGTATGCTTCTAAAAGCTGTGTTGAATCTATCCAAAAACGATTTGATTACATGTTCGGAGAAGATAAATATCCCGGATCTACTTCACTCGATTTAAACATAGCCACTGAACCATTTATGCTTGGCGACCTAAAAATAACTCCTCTACCTGTTACACACGGAAAGCTTGGCATTCTTGGGTATAGAATTAATGATTTTTCGTATTTAACCGATGTCAAATTCATCCCCGATGAAACGCTTGAAAAGATTAGAGGGTCGAAGCTGGTTGTACTAAGCGCCCTTAGATGGGAACCAAAACACCCAACGCATCTTACCATTCCGGAAGCGGTGGAAATCCTTGATAAATTAGATGTTCCAAAGGCTTACTTAATTCACATGAATAGTTTTGTAGATCACGAGCCAACCAACAAAAGGCTCCCCGATCACATCAATCTGGCTTACGATCAGCTTACCGTTGAGCTACCCGATTAGAGAAACTTCTTTAGATTCTCGTTCTCTTTTAGTTGCTGAACAATGTCTTTCACATTTTGTGCTTTATCCAGTTTACACACCAGAATTGCATCCTCAGTTTCTACAACGGCAATTCCTTCTAAGCCAACAACGGAAATCATTTTCCCACTTTCGGTATAAACATAATTCTTTTGAGCTTCGCTAAACGTACTATGTTCAGCATGAACTACATTCCCAGCCGCATCTTTATCCCCCAGATCATACACGGCCGTCCAGCTTCCTACATCATTCCAGCCAAATTCGCCGGGAACCACAAATACACTTTGCGCATGTTCCATAATGCCATAATCGATGGATACAGATTCGCATGAATGATAAAACGTCGCAATTGCAGATTCATGTTCTTCCCCATAAATTTTTTTCCCGGCTGTTTTCACCTGATCATACATTTTGGGTAGATACTTCTGGAGTTCCGCCAGAATTGTTTTAGCCGACCAAATAAACATTCCGCTATTCCAGTAATAGTCACCGGAATCCAAAAAAGTCTGAGCCGTTTTCAAATCCGGCTTTTCCTTAAATGCTTTTACAGGATGAATATCTTTCTGATTGAATATTTGCTTGGTGCTATTATCCCCATGAATATATCCATACCCGGTTTCCGGCCGATCCGGATTAATTCCAATGGTAACTAAATGATCGCCAGATTCAGCCTTTTCAACCGCCGCTTTTAAATATGCATTAAACCTTTCCGGATTTTTAATATGATGATCTGCCGGAAGCACCACCATAACAGCATCAGGATCTTTTCTAACAAGCATTTCAGCAGCAATAGCCACACAAGGAGCGGTGTTTTTGGCCACCGGTTCCCCAACAATATTCTCTTCGGGAACCAAAGGAAGCTGATCTTTCACAATATCCACATAGCTATCGTTTGTAACCACCAAAACTCGATCTTGTGCGATGATATTCTCAATCCTTCGGGCCGTATTTTGTATCATGGTTCCTTCACCAAAAAGGGAAAGGAATTGTTTAGGAAGTTTTTGTGTGCTTTTAGGCCAAAATCGTGTCCCCGATCCTCCAGCCATAATAACTGCATATACCATCTGTGACTATATTTATTGAGTTGCAGGTGATTAGTAAAACCAAATATTTGAGGAAGGTACTACAAAATTTATCGAACTTGAACCCCTCGTATCATTAGTTATACATTCACAACTTATTTTCTGTCGTTAAAAAAAATTTTCTTGGTTTACTCTATATACTGTTGCCACTTCAAATCCTTCTTTTTTGGGTTATATTGATTTTGTGTGATTGCAAGAAGGTTTTGCAAAGCCTTTTGTAATTGTCTTATTATCAACTACAAAACAGAACGTACAAAAATGATTTCAGTTTTATTGTAGTCAGTCATATAGCAATAATATACGATGAAGTTCTATATTGGCTGCCATTTAACTTGATGCTTTTTAAAGCAAAAAGGGCATAAATTACAATCCGTTTACTCACCGATTAATTTTTAAATTCGTACATGAAGTTTTTCACATCCCAACTAAGTTATTTCGTTGCCAATCGTAGTACAAGAACCAATATTTGGCGGTTATTTCGGTTTTTAGCGGTCTTAGCAATTATGATTACTCTGTATGGGGTTTTATTTCATGAAATTATGGAAATGGAAGGCCAGCATCATTCGTGGATAACCGGCTTTTACTGGACCTTAACCACCATGACTACCTTGGGTTTTGGAGATATCACTTTTACCTCCGATTTAGGTCGCGCTTTTTCAATTATCGTTTTGGTATCAGGGGTAATATCGTTACTCATTATGCTTCCATTCACCTTTATTGAATTTTTCTATGCCCCGTGGATGGAAGCCCAGCATCGTTCAAGAGCTCCCAGAGAATTACCTGAAAACATCAAAAATCACATCATCATAACCAGCTTCGATGCCATCACTAAAGCGTTGATGGATAAGCTGCAACAATACGGGCACGAATATGTGCTGTTGGTGGGTGAACTTCATAAAGCGTTAGATTTATACGATCAGGGCTATCGGGTAATGTTAGGAGATGCCGACGATCCCCAAACCTACAAGAAAATGAGAGTTCAAAACGCCGCGTTAGTGGTTACCGGAGGTACCGATATGTTTAACACCAATGTGGCACATACCATCCGAGAGCTAAGTGAAGATGTCAAAATTATCTCTACAGCCAATTCGTATGATTCAATGGATATTCTGAAGCTGGCAGGAAGCAATCATGTATTACACATGGGTGAAATTTTAGGAAGATCCATCTCACGGCGTACATTGGGCCAAGATGCGCGCATTCATCCGGTGGGTAGATTTGGTGAATTAGTTATTGCTGAAGCCATCACCTTCAATACACCACTGGTGGGGAAAACCATTCGTGAGAGTAAAATAAGAGAAACCGTCGGGATTAATGTGGTAGGCATTTGGGAGCGCGGGTATTTCAACAGCTCACATCCCGACCACGCGATTAAAGAACATAGCGTATTGGTGTTGGCGGGAACTGTTAAACAACTGCGTAAGTATGATGAAATATTTGGTATTTATGGCGTTTCTGATGCTCCTATAATAATTATTGGCGCCGGAAGAGTTGGCCGAGCAACCGCTCGGCATCTGAAAAGAAGAAATATTAACTATAAAATTGTGGAGAAAAACCCAGATCGTATTCTCGACAAAGAACACTACATACTGGGCGATGCTGCCGATATTGAAACGCTAAAAAAAGCCGGTATTGATGAAGCACCAAGCGTAGTTATTACCTCTCACTTAGATGATGTTAACATTTATCTAACCATTTATTGCCGACGGCTGCGTCCTAATATTCATATAATCAGTCGTTCTACGCATGATAGAAACGTAAATACGTTGCATCGTGCCGGAGCCGATTTTGTAATATCGTATGCTTCGATGGGCGCCAGTGCTGTATTCAATCTTTTTAAACAAAATGATATTGTAATGATTGATGAAGGCCTCAATGTGTTCAGCCTGAAAACACCAAAAAAGATTCAGGGTAAATCGCTGGTGGAATGTGATATCCGTAATAAAACCGGATGCAACGTTGTAGCTTATCAAAAAAATGGTAAACAAATTATAAATCCTAATCCCAACGATATAATACCCGAAAACAGCGAACTAATTTTAATTGGCCAATCGGAAGATGAACAGCGGTTTATAAGTTATTATAAGAATTAAGGCTCCTAACGATTTCAGTTATACGCTTACTATTCACAAATACGGCAACTAAAAGAACTTCAATTCTATCTACATGTACGATTCTACCTTTCTCATTAAACTGGTTCAGGCAAGAATGCCCTTTGGCCGATATAAAGGTCGTTACATTACACAACTTCCCGTTAATTATTTGGAGTGGTTTTCTCGGAAGGGATTTCCAAAAGGGACTTTAGGACAATATCTCTCAACTATGTTTGAAATTAAAACCAATGGGTTAGATGATA
>JBDNFJ010000094.1:0-16079 GCA_041689895.1 Gracilimonas sp.
ACACCACTTTCAATAGTTCCGTTGGTGACGGTATGAATGGTAGCTCCTGTTATGGCGAATTTACCAAACTCAGGTTTCTCGGTTATTTGCCCTACTGCGGTCATCATCAAACCAAACAACAGAGCACTTGTTAGCATAAAAGTATTGAGTTTCTTCATGTTAAATCTCCGGTTTAATTTTGAATATTTTGGTCGAATAGAACAAACACATCTTTCAGGCATGCATTTTCATCTCTTTGGGAAATGATTTGGCGGAAGTTGGAGGCATCTGCGAAATCGGTACCTGCATTTATTTTGATTCGCATATCATCAGGATCATTTTCTAAATCGAAATACTTAGTTCCATCAATAAAGGTTAATTCGGCCTTGCTGTAAATACTCAGCGGATGTCCGCTCCATATCACCACATCTCCGTCTTTGCCTTCTTCAATGCTTCCTACCCGATCATCAATTCCCAACTGAATGGCTGGATTAATGGTGATCATTTTCAGTGCATCAGCAATCGATGTATTTCCATAACGAACTACTTTTGAAGCTTCGTGATTGAGCGTCCGCTGCAACTGATCGTTATCACTATTGATACTGGTTGTCACGCCATTTGCATTCAAAATTGAAGCATTGTAGGCGGTAGAGTAATACACCTCAAACTTGTACGCCCACCAGTCGGAAAATACGGAGGCTCGTGCTCCGTTTTTAGCTAATTCGGGTGCCACTTTAAAAGCTTCATTAGCATGCTGAAAGGTGTAATTTTTGATGCCATAATCTTTAAAAACACGCATGAGCATCAGAATTTCATCGGCACGGTATGAATGACTATGTACCAGAATATTTCCTTCAATAATGTCATTCAACACTTCATAGCGTAGATTCTCTGCTACAGGAACCGGAGGAGTTCCACGCTTTCGGCGATCATACTTGGTTTTGGCATCCAGATACGTTTTGCGTTTACGCGTATAATCTAAGGCTTCATCGAAGTATCCTCTAACTACCTGTTCTACTCCCATTCGGGTGCGAGGTTGAACACCATTACCTTGCCCATGAACACGGGTTGGGTTCTCACCAAGCGCAAACTTAATGGTTCGTGAAGCTCCTTTAAATTTGAGACCTTCTTGAGAAGCGCCATATCTCAATTTCAGCGTTTCGCCCTGGCCGCCAATTACGTTGGCCGAGCCATGCAATAAATGAATGGTGGTAACGCCTCCTCCCAGTGAATGATAAATCCCAACTTCATTGGGATCTATGGATTCTTCCATCGTTACTTCTGCAGTAACGGGATTGCGCGCTTCGTTGATGTCCACCCCGTTTAAGTGAGAGTGAGCATCTATAATACCGGGCATCACATATTTACCGGTTGCATCTACGGTTTTTACGCCGCGAGGTGCTTTTAAATCTTTTCCTACTTTCTGGATTTTTCCATCACGAATCAAAACATCCGTATTTTCGAGATCTCCATTTGTGATGGTCATTACCGTTCCGTTTTGGATAAGTACCGAGCCTTTTTCTTGAGCTTTTGCCGTATATCCAAAAGCAACGAGAATACATAGTGTAATCAGTTTTTTCATCTACTTTTCTCCATTAAATTCATTAACCGTGCCATTTGAAATACTATAAAACACCTTGGTTTTCTTCTCAGTTATAGGTTTATCAAATACGCCGAAACTTGCATTTTTTCCTTTCTGAATACTACCCAGTGTGTTATTCATTCCCAAAATACCCGACGTATTGACGCTCATCAGTTGTACGACTTCTTTTTCAGAAAGGCCGCCTTCATCTAATAATATTTCAAGTTTTTCAGGATAATCCTTCAGCTTGATACCTGCCGATGCATAGCCCACCTGAACCCCTGCATCCATTAGCTTTTTGATATTTGTTACCTCAGCTTTCCATGCAGTCAGACGCTTATCGCGATAATTTTGCTCTTCTTTCGTGAGCTCTTTCTTCTTTTTTGGTGCTTTCTCTTTTTTATCATCCTCTTTTTTGTCTTCCTTTTTGGCTTTCTTTTCATTCTTATACCAATCGGGTGCATCTGTAAAATCGATGCTGGCTAAAACAGGAATATTTCGTTTTTTAAGTTCTTCCGCTTTTGCATAGGCTTCTTTGCCGGATACGATCACAGCTTTAAAACCAAATTCATCCTGAAGCTTCAGTAATCGCTCAATATGCTCTTTAGCATCCACTTCAAAAAAGAAAGGGGTGGTTTTATTCACCAATGGAAACATCGCTTCTAAAACCGGATTACGATTAGGAGCCGGCATTTCCGGATTCTCCCGATAGTATTTCATGTGCTGTTGCAAGGCGGTTGCATCAAACATTACTTGTCGGAATTCAGCCATCACTCCCATCATGGTAGAAGGATACGCGCCGGCGCTCCAGCCACCTGGTGCTCGATCAAAGGAACCGGCTAAGCCCAAACTTCCCTTCAATAAGCCAACGTCAGCATATTCTGGTGCGAGATGAAAAACCTCTACCTGTCCCGGTAGCATAAATCCATCCGGATACAAAGCCGCTACCGTGAATCCTGCTTTCATGCCCGCTTCAAAGTTTTTGTCTTTCGAGAGCAGTGAAGAGGGTTTTCGTTCGGGTTGAACTCCTGCCCGATCGTAGGGAGGTTTTCCGGGATCATCCAATTTTTTTAGATTTTTGGGTAGATCTGGACTTCCCCATGTTGAAAAGCCGTCTATAAATCCCGGATAAACATGGAGACTATCTCCACCGTCAATCTGATAAGCATCAAAAGGGATTTGGACTTTGGTGCCGGCCGCTTCAATCACACCATCCCGCCAAACAATAGTGGCAGATTTAGTTATTGAACCGTCGGAATTATGGATGGTGACGTTTTTAAGGGCGTGAGCGGGAGTGGTCTGGGCAATTAAACCTTGTGAACTCAATCCCACCAACAACGCCAGTATAAAGATGTGTTTTCTCATAGCACCTGTACTGTTTATGATTTTAGGTGCTGGAATAACTACATAAATTTCATATTTACAAAGGCAGAGATATCAAAATTATGTAAATGTTACTCAAGTCATGGATTCCCGATTACAATAAGAAGACTTTTAGAGTCATTAGAAAGATTGAGCTCTCGCATCCAAAACACCAGCTCATACAGATTCCGAAATTAGAAGGCTTTGCAAAGCCTTCTATAAAATCACTTAACCAGCTCATTATACGCTGAGGAGGAACTCAAGGCTTTCCAGTAGCTATTTTTGCCTTTGAAGCCGTTTTTTAAAACTTGGCTAAAATCAGTCTTGGAGATCGAAACCTGAGTGTAGCCTGTGAAATATCCATCGATAGCTCGAGCTTCTCCGTGCACTTTGTTAGCCGCACCTTCTACCGCTTGATGAGCATTTCGGAGCGTTAGGATAAAGTTGGTTTTGGTAGCCAAGTTATTCCCGCTCGTTTCTATAGCGTTGCGTACTGTTTCTAACTTATTAGCCAATGCGCTCTCAAGATTAGCTCTGGCCTGAAGTTCGGCATTTGCTACTGCAACCACTGAATCGGAGGAAACCGCCTTCGCATATCCATAGAAAGAGAGAGAATCGGAGCTGAAGCTTGACGTTGAATACCAAGCAGGATATTTGGCGTTCTCGTTAACTGAGGTGTTTATAGTTTTTTCAGAAGAAGTGCACGCATTAAAACCAAGAACTACGGCCGTTACAAACAGAATACCTTTAAACGAGAGAGACATTTAGTTACTTTTTAGTTCGATAAACCCTGTTGCATCATCTTTGTTGGTGATCTGCAAAGTTACCGATCCTTTATCATTCAAATTACGGCGCATAAGTTCTTCTAATCTTGTGATATCTTCAACCTTTTCTTCCCCTATTTTCACAATTTGCTGATCTGACCTCAAACCTCTGTTCCATGCTTCCGAATACTTATATACTTGATCTACGTATAAATCGTATTTATCGGCATTTTCGGGAGTTGCAATGGCCATCACTCTAAACCCAAGATCAAATTCTTTGTAAAACACACCTCCGTGTTCTCCTTCGGGAATTTCTGTTGGGTTTAGCGATTCCTCATTGGCTGCAATCTCAGGTATGGGAGCCGGTTCCATTAGCTGAAGCGATACTTCTTTTTGAATTTCTTTACCGTTTCGGAGAATCTGTAACTCAGCCGTTTCTCCGGGACGCAAAATAGCCACCTGCTGCTGCAACTGATTTGCTTCATTCACCTCTGCCCCATTCACTTGCAGCACCACATCCCCTGATTCTATGCCAGAAGTGGCCGCCGCTCCATCCGGCGCAACATTCAGAATCTCAACTCCCCGAACCGTTTTCATTCCTTTTTCTAAGGCTCGAGTATAGTCTATTCCAGCAATGGTTACCCCCAACAGCGCACGTCGTATTTCTCCATATTCAATCAGGTCTTTTGCCACTTTGATAGCCAAATTACTTGGAACCGCAAATCCATACCCTTGATACGAGCCGGTTTGAGAAGCAATGGCTGTGTTAATACCCACCAGCTGGCCACTGGTATTCACCAATGCTCCACCACTATTTCCTTTGTTGATGGCAGCGTCGGTTTGAATAAAACTTTCGATGCGCATGCGATCGTCAATAATTCGCACATCTCTACTCAATGCGCTTACAATTCCTGCTGTAACCGTAGATCGTAATCGGAAAGGATTCCCAATAGCCAGTACCCATTCTCCGACATCCAGCGATTCAGAATCGCCAACGGTCATACTTGGAAGATGTTCACCATTAATCTTAATCACGGCTAAATCGGTACTTAAATCAATACCTACTACTTTGGCGGTGTATTCCCTTTTATCACTTAAAACTACCCGTAAGCCTTTCTTCACGGCTCCTTCTATCACATGATTGTTGGTAAGTATGTAGCCATCGTTTGTAATTATTACCCCCGAGCCTACTGTTCGCGCTCTTCGTGGCATTAAATTATCCCAAAAGCTGTCTTCTTCGCCATCCTCTTTCTTGAACTTATGATTTTTATCTTTTGGTATTACGTCATCAAGGGGAACAATGGCTTCGATATAAACAACGGCGGGCGTTACTTCTTCAGCAATTTTCTTGAATAGAAATCGTGCATCTGCTTTTTCAAGTGCCTCATCAGTTATAAACGGTGTTTTACTTTGAGTGATTTCGGTAGATCGAACTTCAGCTAATGGAGCTAATTCTTCATTCATCATGTAAAGCGCGATAAGTGTACCCGCTGTAATGCCAATCATAATTAATAAAAGCGCCGTTAGTATAAGGTCTTTGCGTTTCATAGTGTGTGTTTTCTATAACATCTGTTCAAAAATAGCGTCCGATCGTCTTTCCTGATATCCATCAATATGATACTTAAAATATACATCTAAATGATGAACAAGTTGTTTTAGCTCTGCATTCTCTAATCCAAGCTTAAAAATATTTTTACTTTGGCTCGTTAAAGAAACGGCCAGAAAGCTTGTTTGAACTGTTGTCAGTTTATAGGATAATTCACCTTCCGATTGTACCGAAATATTTCCACTCACAATATTTAGATAGGCGGTATTCCGAATATCCGCCAACTCATTTATCAACCCAATACCCGAAATTTCTGCAAGCCTGAGCTGAACGTATGCAAATACACTGGGGTATGTTTCTTCGCAATCACCCAACCATTGAATGAAATTTAGCGCAAAATGGAATACTGGTTTATTTACCTGATTCTCGTGTACCAGTTGGTTCAACAATTCAAGCGTTGCATATAATATAGCCGCCCGCTCAAAGTCTTTACGAAAGCTGTCTGTGGCATAATTTACGGATGCTTCTGTTAACGTTTGCACCCCTCGAGATTCCTTGTAATAGTAAACAACATCTAACACAGCACCTATTTCCAAAATTCCTGCGAGCTTATTTTTAGGTCGTTTAGCTCCTTTTGCAATTAGTGCAATTTTGCCGTGTTCTTCTGAAAGCACCGTCAATATCTTACTTGATTCCTGATAATCTATTACTCGTAATATGATGACTTGTGTATTTACGATCATGCAATCAATGTATCCTTTTAAGAAATGATTTTAAATACTTTCGGCAGCGAATTCCGCTCGGAAAATGAAATACATTTCCAGCCTTTCTTCCAGCTCTTGATATAGCTCATATAAATGAGCCATTTCATCTTCTTCCGTTTTGGCTAATCTAAGAATGCTGTTACCGGTCATAATATCCAGCGTAAACCATTTCTTGTTATTCATTCCCTGGCTGAATAAAGCTTCGCCTGACTCATGATCGGAAAGCAGGAATTCTTGTATCTCACCAAATCCAATTTTGTGCGTCTTGAACCTAAAGTAGCCGAAAAACCGATAATATTTTGTAGCCGTGTAATCATCGGTGTTAAATTCAAATTCGTGTCGAGAAAATATCTTCTGTAATACCGCTATTGCAAAAATCAAAAAGAACATCGCAAACACAAATCCCAGCAAAAAGCTGGTGAAAAATAGAAGGAAATCGATCAGAGTAAAACTAGCTTCTACTCCCAGAAATACACCATTATGTTGCTTGTGAAGATCGTAATTCAAATTCCTCTGCTTTTGGGGTCGATGGATTCATCTTGTTAACTGGTTTTAGTAAGCTACGAAATTTTTGCCGCCTCATAGCCAAACCAAAATGCCAGTTCAACAAAGCCAGCAATGAGTATATCACCCTCCGCTTCTCATTGCAATACAAATTGAGGGGCAAAAGCTATATCCTAATGCCGTAGCTATGGAATTGTTCTCAAGCTAATAAATGAACGAAAGCTCCGTACAAAGAATTAAAATTGAAAGTAACTATATTAGGTTATAATTGCTATTTATAACTGATTAAAGTAATATTGTGCAACCATAGAATTTAAGAATAGGTTATTAATAAGTTATATAACCTTTAGAGGTAAAAATATGATCGCAGTATTAACCGGAGATATCGTTTTCTCATCTTCTACAAAAGATTCCCAAGACTTAGTAGCTATTCTCAAAAAAATATTTAAGGAAATTGAGGCCAAGTATGAAGTTCTGGGCGATGGGGCTGAAATACATCGTGGAGACGGGTTTCAGCTTGCACTTGCCCAGCCACACCAAAGCCTTGAAGTAGCCTTATTATTACGTGCCGGATTAATGAAAGCCCCCTCGTTATCTAAACCGTTAGACACACGCATAGCCATTGGCATTGGAGATTACGGTTACCTAAATAATAGCGTAAATGAATCAAGCGGTGTGGTGTTTGAGCGGTCTGGCCACACGCTGGATGCGCTTAAAAATGAATCAGTTCGCATTGCATTATCTTCTCCAAATGATGATTTTAATGATGAAATGACCATAAGCCTTACTTTAGCCGATACGCTGATTAAAAGCTGGTCGAAAGCGGATGCAGAAATAGTATGGTATAGCTTGCTTAATGATATTAGTCAGGCAGAGATTGCCCGGAAGTTGGGAATTTCTCAGCCGGCCGTTTCTAAGCGTAAAGCACGCGCTCATATTACCGAGTTGGAGCTTTTACTGGCTCGTTTTTCGAAAAAAATATCAACAATTGTAGCTTATGGATGATGTCCTTCTTTTGCTAATTCTTGCCCATCTCTTGGGAGATTTCATCCTTCAACCGCTTTCGTGGATTGGATACCGACAGGCAAAAAAATGGAAAGCTCCCTCCTTATACGTGCATGGAGCCATCCATATTTTTTTAACGCTTTCAGCTTTATGGCTTAGTGGTTTCCTCTCGTTCTGGTATTTGGCTTTTTTGATTGGGTTCATCCACGTACTCATTGATCCTATTACGGCACTTACACAAAATAAACGCCGGACTTTCTTTCTCGATCAGGCCACACATTTTCTGGTCATAGCCATATCAGTCTGGATCATAAGTGATTTCAGATTCCCGAGTATCTCTTCAGAGATGCTAAATTTGAAATGGGTAATAGCCTTCCTTTTTGTTACTAAACCGGCCTCCATCCTCATCAATCAGCTACTACCAGAAGACTGGGGAATGCCCAAGAGTTCTCATTCCATAGAATCAAATCCTGCACAAAATGGGCTTAAAAATGCTGGAGAATATATAGGAATCCTCGAGCGATTCTTGATTCTTGGCTTCATTCTTACAAATAATTGGAGTGGTATTGGCTTTCTATTAGCTGCTAAATCCGTATTCCGGTTTAGCGATCTCCAAAAAGCCGAGCAAAGAAAACAAACCGAGTACATTATGATTGGGACATTGCTTAGCTTTAGTCTTGCCATTGCCATCGGTTGGTGGGCTTTGGGGTGAACCTCTTTGTGGCAGACTAAGTCTGAATAACTCCGGTTTTAAATTCTTCTATATCGGGATTCAAATTGGCACATTCAATGGCTTTAGATAAACGTTCACGAGTTTCTAAAGGATCTATGATGCCATCAACCCAAATTCGAGATGCTGCATATCGAACATCCGTTTGACGATCGTAGCGATCACTTATTTCTTTCATAATCCGCTGCTGTTCTTCTTCACTCACATCTTCACCTCTCTTCTTCATGCCGGCTACTTGAATTTGCATGAGCGTTTTGGATGCCGAGGCTCCGCTCATCACGGCAATTTTAGCTGTAGGCCAAGCATACATAAAGCGAGGATCGTACGCCCGTCCACACATGGCATAATTCCCGGCTCCATAACTATTGCCTACCACAATCGTGATTTTTGGCACGGTACTATTACTCATAGCATTCACCATTTTGGCTCCATCTTTGATAATACCGCCATGCTCACTTCGCTTGCCTACCATAAATCCAGACACATCCTGGAAAAAAACCAGCGGTATTTTCTTTTGATTACAATTCATAATAAACCGTGCGGCTTTATCAGCGCTGTCAGAATAAATCACCCCACCGATCTTCATCTCACCCTGCTTGGTTCGGCTTACGGTTCGCTGATTAGCTACAATTCCCACGCTCCAGCCATCAATGCGTGCATAGCCGGTTATAATAGTTTGCCCGTATCCTTTTTTGAATTCTGTGAAGCTCTCCTCATCTATCATACACTCCAACAGCTCATTCATATCGTACGGGCTGGTCCGTAACTCCGGCAAAATATCATACATATCGCTTGCAGGACGTTTTGGTTCTTTTGATTCCTTTCGATTAAATCCTGCGGTATCAAATGGTCCTAATTTATCTACCAGATCGCGGATAGTTTCGAGGCATTCTTCATCATCGGCCATTTTATAATCTGTTACGCCTGAGATTTCGGTATGTGTGGTGGCACCGCCCAGCGTTTCATTGTCAACATCCTCGCCAATGGCAGCTTTCACGAGGTAACTTCCGGCCAAAAATACACTTCCGGTACCATCTACAATAAGTGCTTCATCACTCATAATTGGCAGATAGGCACCGCCGGCCACGCAACTGCCCATGATAGCGGCAATTTGTGGAATTCCTTTCGCTGAAATAACAGCATTATTTCTGAACATTCGGCCAAAGTGTTCTTTATCCGGAAAAATTTCATCTTGCATAGGAAGAAAAACGCCGGCCGAATCTACCAGATAGATAAGCGGAATATGATTTTCGATAGCTATTTCCTGCGCTCTCAAATTCTTTTTAGCGGTGATAGGAAACCATGCTCCCGCTTTCACCGTGGCGTCGTTGGCAACAATCATGCACTTTCGTCCGCTTACTTCACCAATCCCTGTAACCACTCCGCCCGAAGGACAACCGCCCTGCTCTTGGTACATTTCATAACCAGCCCAAAGCCCGAGCTCCTGGAATTTGGAGTCTTTATCTATCAGTGCTTGGATACGCTCGCGAGCCGTCAGTTTCCCTTTGTTATGTTCTTTATCAATCCGTTTCTGTCCGCCGCCTTGTTTGATGGTTTCTTCTATTTCACCAAACTCTTCAATTATATGTTTAAGCCAATGTTTGGTAGCGCTTCCAGATTCGCTGTTCATAGTCCGTAATTTTTAATTTTTAAAATGAAGCTTTTAGAAAAACTCAGGGTTCTATCAAACGCTTCAAAATGTTGGTTTGAATGCTTCGTTGAAAATAGGGATTATATTTTATGTGTAAACCCCGATATTGAACTAATTCATTCAAAAATTTCATATTCATGAGAAAGCGACTTACGGCACTCCTATTGGTTTTAGGAATTTCAACTTCATTGTTTGCTCAAAGAGGTACAACTTATCGCCAATTGGTGATGAGATCTCAAATACCCACAATTTTCATCCAGCCTATTATTTTGCCCGGACAAGAAAGTGGAAAAGCCACCTTGGCGTTTACTTTTAGATTTAATTACGACTTCATCCCATTTAAAAAAATACCCTTCCAAAACCCGTTAGAGCTTCCTGAAGAGGCGCAATTTTATTCTACCATCCGGCTAAATACCGAGATTTTTGAAGGGAAACTGAAGCGTAAATCCGAGCCTTCTGCTAATTCCGTAGCGCGTGACATGTGGGCTGATACGCTTCACACTTCCAATTTTGATCAAACTCAATCTGATGAAAGACACGTTTCGGGAGTGCTTTCGCTACAGTTGAAGCCGGGCGAATATAACTATCTTCTCCAGCTGGCTATGATGCAGGAAATCAACGAACGGAGTACGCAGCGACACGATATAACAATTCCCGATTTGAGCTCAGAAAAGATGGGCGAAATCATTCTTATCAAAAAAATGAATACTGAGAAAGAGAGCACTAAACTCGAATTAATAAATATGGAAGATAACGTGCCCTTCGGCGACGACTTCTATGCCCTTATCCACATTCCCGATTACGATTCTACTGGGGAATACGAGATAAATGTGCATAAAGCAAAGATTTCCCGAAAGGATACCATTGCAGGAAAAAGCATCTATTCATCTCCTCTTACTCATACTGACATTCACCCCAAATCTACCATTACCTTAGCAACGGATATGTCGCCCAGTCTCCTACTGAAATCAGGCTCATATTCCTTTACATACGCCGTAGTAAAAATACCTGCCAGTACATTTGACAACGCGGCATACCTCCTCACCATTAATAAAAAAGGGGAAAGTGAAAACGTAGCCCGAAGCTTTTTTCAGTCTTATTGGCCTGATATGCCCGCCAGCCTGTACAATCTCAATATTTCCATTGACATGCTTAAATACATCATCTCGGAAAGTGAGGTTAAGAAAATTAACAGTGGTAGCGATAGCGAACGAGAGCAGAAATTTCGAACATTTTGGGCCGATAAAGATCCTACTCCAAAAACGGTGCATAATGAATTAATGGCCGAATATTATCGCAGAATTGATTATGCCTATAAGGAATTTGGTAGCCTTGAGAACCCATTGGGATATGAAAGTGATATGGGAGAAGTTTACATCAAATTTGGTCCGCCAGTTAGAAAAGACCGCACTTTTCCGGAAAGAGGAAAGACCATTGAAACCTGGAAATATCCAAATCGCACGTTTATTTTTGAAACAAGCACCGGGTTTGGAGATTTCGTATTAATAGGATCCCAATAGCACTATAAATTGCATTCAATAAGCTGTAATTTCTCCCTATAATGATGATCCACCGCACACCCTGTATTGCTATTTCAATTGGAGATTTTAACGGCATTGGCCCGGAGATTGTACTCAAATCTCTTTATGAAACCAATCTTCAAAAATCGACTCCAGTTATACTTTCACCCTTCGAAATAATAGAACAAACGCGAGCTTGTCTCCCTTCCGATCATGAGCTTAATTTTGTAAATGATTTTTCAGGGGTGAAAGCAGGACGCATTAACATCGTATCTTTTCCGGCAGATGCTTTAAACATAACGCCTGGTAATCAATCGGCTAAAAGTGGGAAAGTGGCCATGCAGAGTATTGAAAAGTGTATCTCATTTTGCTTGGCCGATAAAACAGATGCTATGGTTACGGCTCCTATCTCAAAAGAAGCAGTGAATTTGGCGGGATATCACATTCCGGGACACACTGAATTTCTGGCCGAACAAACCCATACTTCTTCCGTTTTGATGATGTTGGTTAGTGGAGATTTCCGGGTTGCGTTGGTTACCACGCATATTCCCATTCGCAAAGTTGCCGCTACTATTACAAGTGAGCTCATCATAACCAAAGTTGAAATTCTTGCTCAAAGTCTTATGCAGGATTTTGGCATTGAACAACCAAAGATTGCCGTTTTTGGGTTAAATCCACATGCTGGCGACGGTGGCGTCATTGGCTCGGAAGAACTGGATATCATCACCCCAACCATCCGGCAAATGAATAAAGAGCAGGATCAATTCACCCTACATGGTCCTTTCGCAGCGGATGGTTTTTTTGGCCATCAGCAACATAAAAATTACGATGCTATTCTGGCTATGTATCACGATCAAGGACTTGCTCCATTCAAGTTACTTTCTTTTGGAAAAGGAGTGAATTTTACGGCCGGCTTACCTATCATCCGCACCTCTCCCGATCACGGTACCGCCTTCGATATTGCGGGCAAAGGCGTGGCTAACCCCTCATCATTCAAAGAAGCTTATAGCCTGGCGATTGAGCTTGCAAATAAACGACTACGTGGAAACTGAAAAGACTAAGATATATTCCGTTCTGGCGAATTTATATGATACGCTCATGAAAGATGTGGATTATGAAATGTGGGCCGATTTTATAGATGAAATCATTCAAACCCATCACCCCAAACCCATAAAAGTATTGGAAATGGCTGGTGGAACCGGAGCTATTTCTTTATGCCTTGCAAAGCTGGATGAATATGAGCTAACCGCCACCGACCGGTCGGAAGCTATGGTAGAAAAAGCCCGACAAAAAGCGGCAGAACAAGAAGCAGATATCCAGTTTCATACGTTGGATTTTTTGGATATCCGAAGCCATCAGAAATATGATATCATTTTCTCCGTATTTGACAGCGTTAATTATCTGCATTCCGAAGACGAAATTTTAACTATGCTGAACGGTTGTCAGAATATGTTGAATCCCGGAGGACTTCTCATTTTTGATTTTTCAACCCCACAAAATTCTCTCGAAGCCGTGGACCATCTGAATAATGAAGAAGGTAGTTTTGGGGATTATCGTTATTTCAGAGAAAGCAGGTATAAGCCGGCAGAACGGTTTCACTATAACGAATTCGAAATTGATAGAATGGATAAAGACGGGAAAACCGTGCTACAAAGTTTTCATGAAGCGCATAAACAGCGAATTTATTCCCTAAAGGAAATGCTGTCTATTTTGGAACAAACCTCCTATCATCAGGTAGCCAAATACGAAGATTTTGACTTGGTAGAGGCAGACGATAACAGCACACGAATAACGATGGTACTTCGATGTCAGAAACAGCGGTAATTGAACTTAAAGGTGTAACCCTGAAATTTGATCATAACAGGGTGTTAGATAACGTAGATTTCAAGCTTCACAATGGGGAATTTGCTTATTTAATTGGGCCTACGGGCATCGGGAAAAGCTCCTTTCTGAAGTTACTATATCGTGATGTATTGCCCGACACAGGTACTGTTCGCGTTACAGAATATCCGGTGAATAAAATTAGTGAGCGCGAAGTACCAATGTTGCGCCGCCGATTAGGTATTGTATTTCAGGATTTCCAGCTGTTGCAGGACCGGAACGTACATGATAATGTGGCTTTTGCCCTTCAAGTAACGGGAGAAAAACCGAAGTTCATTAAACAGCGAGTGCTTGAAGTGTTGACGATGGTTGGGTTAAGTCATCGACGAAAACACATGCCGCGAGATATTTCGGGAGGCGAGCAACAGCGCGTGGTAATTGCAAGAGCATTAGCGAACGAGCCCCGCATACTTTTAGCAGATGAGCCGACGGGTAACCTTGATCCCAAGGCCACCAAAGATATTATGGATTTGTTGAGAAGCATCAACAACCGAGGAATGGCTGTTTTGATGGTAACACACGATTATGCAGTGGTTAAAAAATACCGAGCACGAACAGTACGAATGGTCAATGGAAAAACACAGAATTTGATATGGAAAGGTGAGAAACTGGTTCCGGAGAAAGTGTAATTAATTTTAGTCTCAGCCTGCATGAAGAAATCAGAAGTTATACAGAAGCTTAAAGAACTAAAGCCCCTGCTTCAGAGAGAATTTTCTATTACAGAAATTGGACTGTTTGGGTCTTTTAATGAGGACAATTATACCTCAGAAAGTGATATAGATCTATTGGTGGAATTAGGAAAACCCATCGGCTGGAATTTTATGTCTTTAGAAATATATTTGGAAAAGGAATTTGGCCGAAAAATTGATCTTGTTACTAAAGCAGCCCTCAAAAAGCAGATGAAGGATCAAATCCTGAAATCAGTTACCTACATAGATTGAATAAGCCTAAACGCATATATAAAATGTATTTGGAAGATATGCATCAGGCAATGGTACGAATAGAAGCATACATTACTGGTCATAATTATGAGTCTTTCAAACAGGATACTAAAACAGCCGATGCCGTAATTAGAAATTTTGAGGTTATTGGCGAAGCATCAAAAAATATTCCCAAAAGAATACAGAAAAAGTACTCCAGTATACCTTGGTTAGAAATGTATTATTTGCGTAATAAAATAACACATGAGTATTTCGGAATCGACTATGCCATACTCTGGGACATAGCCAAAAATCATCTCCCCGAAAACAAGCTACAGATAGTCGATATTTTAGAGAAAGAGTTTCAGCAGTAAAAGAGTTTTTCATGCTTCAGCAACAGAAATATACCGAACAAATTCGCGCACATGCCCTTAGTCTGGGTTTTGATGCCTGTGGATTTGCCAAAGCGCAGTATATGCCAGACGAAGCTCGCCGGTTGGATGAATGGCTCACCCAAAATAAAAATGGTGCTATGGGCTGGATCGAAAATTATTTTGACAAGCGCGTAGATCCTACCCTGCTGGTTCCCGGTTCTAAAACGGTAGTTTCTGTGTTGGCCAGTTATCATCATCCAAGTCACAAACAGCAAATGGGGGTCAAAAATCAGCCGCTAATCTCAAAATATGCACAGGGACGAGATTATCACAAAGTGCTGAAAAAAAAGCTCAAGCATCTTTTTGAGTTTACGGAAGAACTTTTCGGAGGATTGGAAGGCCGCATTTTTACGGATTCTGCCCCCGTACTTGACAAAGCTTGGGCACAACGGGCCGGATTGGGCTGGATTGGAAAAAACTCTCTTTTGCTCAATAAAGATATGGGCTCCTTTCTCTTTATTGGTGAGATGATTATCGATGCCGAATTAAGCTACGACTCTCCCCTTACCGACCACTGTGGCACGTGCACTCGCTGTATCGACGCTTGCCCTACTGATGCCATTTACGAGCCTTACCGCGTAGATGCCACCAAATGCATTTCGTATCTCACTATTGAACTGAAGGATGAAATGGAAAAAGAACTTCAACCAAAAGTCGAGAATTGGATGTATGGTTGCGATATTTGTCAAGATGTATGTCCATGGAATAGTAAATCGGTAATCGCCCAATTTGAGGATCTGCATCCAAGAGAGTATGTGGTAAATAAAGAGTTAAGCTTCTGGGAAAATCTGACTCTTGAACAATATGATGATACGTTTGAAGGAAGCGCGGTTCGCCGTGCAAAGTTTGATAAATTCAAATTAAATGTCGGCGTTGTTTCCAAGAATTTATCCAAAGATTGAGCTCGGAAGCGGTGATAATTGATTCAAATATGAGCTTTTTTAGTTTCTTTTTCCGCTAAAGAAGGAAAGGCATTCAAGTTATAAGGGATTTTATGGATACTGTGCAATGGAATATCATTGAAGACATCATCGATCAGGCGCTTGAACTTGATGAAGCCGAACAGATGGAGTTTGTGAAATCGAAAACGGTTGGTGATTTGGAGCTATACGAGCAAGTCACAGAGCTATTAAAATCTATTGAGGAATCAGGTAAAACTCGGTTTCTGGAACCTGATACAGAAGCTAAAAAAGCTATATTTGAGGATTATTTTGAACAATTGGATTCCTCCCGCTCAGCCAAAAAGTTGATTGGTACCAAAATCGGACCTTTCACACTTACCCACCTATTGGGACAAGGAGGTATGGCCACCGTTTATAAGGGCATTCGGAGTGATGGTTCGGTAAATCAGGAAGTGGCTATAAAAGTGCTTTATAGCAACATTAATTCTGAAGAAAGCCTTGTGCGTTTCAGAATGGAGCAAGAAATTTTGGCCAA
>JBDNFJ010000095.1:0-2507 GCA_041689895.1 Gracilimonas sp.
GGGGTGAGGCCGAAATCCGTCATTTTTAGCACCTTATTGCCCCCAACGATCACGCGTTCTTCGCTGCTTAAAAAAGCATTCAACGGAACCGTATAATTTCGGGCGCTGTCGGCTATTTGGATGGTAACATGCGCACTTTGAGGAACAAGGTCGGTGGAGTCTTGCAACACCAGCTCATTCAATGTAATCTTGATAAACGGATATTCTTTGTATTTAAGCGTACTTTTGAAATCCCGATTAATCCCTTTTTTGCCGCAGTCGAACTTATTCACTTCCAGCGAAAGGCTAACACCATTTATGGTGATAATATCGCCCTGGTAGATATAATTAAAGTCCAAGGAATCTCGTTGCAGCTGATGCTCTGATTGGCACCGGAAATCAGTCACATTTGATGTTCCATTAATGCTTAACTTGCTCTCATCGCTGATACGCACTTTCCCATGTTGAGCGTTTGCCCATACGGGAAGCGCACAAACGGCTGGAATCAGAATTTTTTGAATAATCTTTTTCATACTTATGGCTTTCAGTGATATATAGGAAGAACATTTGAATATTTGATGAATAATACAGTTTAATGAATCAAGAATTATTGAAAGCGGCAACAGAGATTGCCAAGATTGGTGGGCATCATACCTTAAAATACTTTAAAAAGAATGTGGAAGTGCTTAGTAAAGCGGACGATTCTCCGGTTACTATAGCAGATCAGGAGACCGAAAAGATACTCCGCAATGAAATTCAAAAACGCTATCCCCACCATGGTATTATAGGTGAAGAATTTGGAAGAACCAATGAGAGTAGTAACATCCAGTGGGTGCTCGACCCCATTGATGGCACAAAGTCGTTTATTCATGGCATTCCATTTTATACTACTCTAATCGGTGTTTTAATTGATAATGAGCCTCAAGTTGGCATTATTTATGCTCCCGCACTCGAAGAATTATGTACCGCCGCCATTGGCTTGGGAGCTACGCTAAATGGCGAGCCTTGCCATGTACGGGACACTAAGAAATTATCTGACGCAACCTTTCTGGTCACGGAAATCTATCGGTTTCAGGAAATGGAGCAGCAGGACCTGTTTGAGGAACTTTTGTCTAAAACAAAGCTACACAGAACCTGGGGCGATGCTTACGGCCATATGATGGTAGCTACCGGACGAGCTGATCTTATGTACGATCCACAACTTAATATTTGGGATGCCGCTGCTTTATTACCTGTAGTTCAGGAATCGGGTGGTGTTTTCAGCGATTCCGACGGCGAACAAACTATTCATTCCGGCAATGGTTATTCGACCAATAAAGCTCTTTATCCAGAGGTTAAAAAAATATTTAAAGCGCATAATAAATAATGAAAAAGGGACTCCTAACTCTATTTCTTCTAATACTTGGTACCTCACTGAGTTTTGCTCAAAATTCGATTAGTACCGCATTCTGGAATTATCCGGCACATCCAAATCTACCCTTCAAATTAAATCATATAAAACTGGATTTAAACATAGATTCCGCCATCCCGCTTATTAAAGGAACGGGAACGTACGAGCTTACTTCTCGTCGGCCGGGTTTAGCTTCGGTTACTTTTAATACCTCCGATTTGGATGTAAGTACCATTATGGAGCAGGGGAAAGAACTGGATTTTCGAATATCTTCAGATTCTCTCATTATTGAGCTTACTGATACCATTGCAATTGGGGAGAAATTTCAGCTAAAGATTGAGTGGACAAGCACTTCTCCTTATGGAATTCATACCGATATTTATGGAAACTTGTGGACCTCGCTAAACCCAGGTTCACGTGACCATTGGCTGCCGATTCCCGATCACCCTGAAGTGGCTGCTACGTTAGAAGCTTCAGTTACTATTCCCGCCGATAAAAAAGTGATTGTAAACGGTACGTTGAAGGGAGATGAGGTTGTGTCAGCCGCTGAAAAAACGGTGACATGGGCTTCAAATATACCAATCCCGGTTACAGGATTAACCATTGCCGTGGGAGATTTTGTGTTGGAAAGTGCACGTTCAGGTGTGAAAGGAGTTTCGGTGTATGCATCCAAAAACCAGCTTTTACCGGAAGTCAGATCAGGGTTACTAAAGGTGGCCGTTTCTACGCTGAAGGAAATGGAAACCAAGCTCCGTTTCGAATTTCCGTATGAGAATTTGAATATTGTGGTACTGCCCGATCATCAGTGGGAAGAAATACAATCGGGCGCCGGTATTATTTATGTGTATGAAAATCTGGGCTCTTTGCCTACTCAAATCAAAAGAGGAATTGCGGAGCAGTGGTTTGGAAATTACCAACGATATTTGAATGCTCCAGATCATAAATATGAGTTTTTGAAAGCCATGTTGGCGGGTCCTGAAACCCGTCAGTTACTTAATGCCGACGGGCTTCAATCTATACACAAGTGGAATATTTGGGAAAAGGGATTGAAAAATCTAAACGTTCCATTTTTGGAAAGCACTATTAAGGAGTCGCTTCCGGAGCTGGTGAAACGTTTTGAAAGCGTAACCGATTGGCA
>JBDNFJ010000096.1:0-2585 GCA_041689895.1 Gracilimonas sp.
AATATTCGTTTAAGCAGTGCGGTTACGGTTTTAGGTTCGGAGGATCCGGTGAGGGTTTACCAGCAGTTTGCCACGCTCGATCAGCTCTCGGGCGGAAGGGCAGAAATTATGGTAGGGCGGGGTTCGTTTGTTGAATCTTTTCCTTTATTCGGATACAATCTTCATGATTATGAAGCACTCTTTTCTGAAAAATTGGAGCTGCTTTTACAGCTTCGAGATGAAAAAATTGTAAGCTGGCAAGGTAAATTTAGGCCGGCTATCGAACATCGGGGCGTGTTTCCCCAGCCCATGCAGCAGAAGCTTCCAATATGGAGAGCCGTAGGCGGAACCTCTAAATCGGCCTATGAGGCGGGAGCTGTGGGAATGCCGATGGCTATTGCTATTATTGGCGGACAACCGGCTCATTTTAAATCCATGGCTGAGTTGCATCGTCGAGCAGCGAAGGAGCATAATCAACCCATCCCGGCGCTAAGCATAAACTCACATGGTTTCATTGCTGAAACTACAGAAGCAGCAGCCGATATTGCTTTTCCGGCTTTCAAAATCACCATGGATAAGATTGGAAAAGAACGCGGCTGGTCTCCCATGAGTCGACAACAATTTGATGCATCCATCACTCTAAAAGGAGCGAATGTAGTTGGAAGTCCACAGGATGTAATAGATAAGATTCTATATCAGCACGAGATATTTGGACACCAGCGTTTTCTTCTCCAAATGAGCGTGGGGAGCGTTCCGCATGAGAAATTATTGAGATCTATCGAGCTGTTTGCGAAAGAAGTGGTTCCCGCTGTAAAGCAGAAATTAGGTTAACCAAGCAGCTGTTTACGTCGATTTTTTAATTCCTGAGAAGCTTTGGCATAGCCGCCATCGGTGCCATCCACAAAATGAATATGATTATGCTGATAGCTATTTACGTAGCAGGTAACTACGGAGCCAAAGGAAGGATGAACCCCATAGGCCAGCTTTTTTTGGCTGAATTCATCATTTAGAAACTGCGTCATGTCCAAACGCTGTTGCACGGTACCGGAAGCTACAAAGCGTAAGCCATCTCCGAATTTTTTATAATCAGCATGTCGCACGATATCTGCTTTATATTCCCCCCAATCTGTATGTGTGGTGCTTTTCTTGAACTTCATGAGATATAATCCGGTAAGTATTTGAAAAATCATTCTGTAAAGGTGGCGAAATTTCCTCCAGAAAGTAGGAGGTTGAGCACGCAGTTTCCATTCTGCACCTAAAACCCATGGGTTTACCGTCATAATCAGATCACTTTCATGAACAGGATTGAAATCTTCCTCACTGCCATAAATAGCTTCAATTTTTTGAAGACATTTCTCATAAACCTCCACGCTTTCATCGTCATCTTCAACGGTAGATTGAATAATGTAGGCGGCTACCTCTTCTTTATGGCTGGGAATTTGATTCCATCGGCATTCAAGCCCTGAAAAATCGGCTTCTATGGGAGTCACATCTTCTAACTGATTTTCATTTTTGATGATTTCTTCGGCAGCTGTAACTCCACTTCCCCAAAAAAGAGTCTGGTCAATGAATTCCGAAAGCTGCATACGGGCTACGCTAATATCATGACCTTTTTCTCTGAGCTCTTTAATGGAGATGATGCCGGCCGCCATTTCTAATCCATAAGCACTTTTAACGGCCTGCTTACAAAAAGAAAGAATGCCTTTTACTTGCTCAATCTGTTGGTCGGGCAGTACAATCAGCGTACCATCTCCCCCAAATAAATAGGGAAGCTTGTTTTCATTTTCATAAAAGTTACTGAGTGCGGCTATAATAGATACGCCCGCCATATTTACTTCTTTATATTTTCCTTGGCGTATGGCATCGGTAGAATTACGGACGTCGGCCAGTGCCACGTACCATTTATCCGGAAGAGGAGTATATAACTCATAATGGGTCACTTCTCGGAAAGATTTGACCGTGTTCAGGCGCTCATAAAATGTAATGATGTCCATATATTGAAGTCATTCTGGCTGAATAGAACGAGGTAAGTTATACCCATTTCAACGCATTGCAAAACGCCTATTCATAATAGATAAAAAGGGCTGTTAAAGTAATAGTTCTACTCACTTCTATCGGAATAGCTGAGCGTACTTTTACCCCGCGCCCCCTGAAGCCCCACCGCCGGCTGCCCCAGCAGAAGCACCTGCTCCCGCTCCGCCGCCAGCCGCCATGGTTCCCGACGCTGCCAAAGCACTAAATGAAGCTGCAATATCAGCAGGAGAGTGGGTGCTGTCCGGAAGAATGACAATCCAGTAAATCATGGAAATACCATCCGGATTTTGTTCAAATAATTGCTCGATATGTTGTTTGTTTAGACCAAATGCGACGCAATAAATGAAGTGCTTCCCCAGGTGATTTGCCGGAATGGAATACTCTTTCGCATTTTTTAGTCCATTGAAGTAATTCTTCCAGACATGATATTGCTCTTCTCCTTTTGGAGTTCGGCGAATAATTGCCATGGAAGAAATACTGGCCATTAAAGCCACGGCCATCCCAACCCCTAAAAAGGGATGCACCAGTATCATTCCCAGAACTCCAAGAAGCGTTAACGTGAGCTGAATTCC
>JBDNFJ010000097.1:0-2520 GCA_041689895.1 Gracilimonas sp.
AAGAAACAGCCTTCGCACACTTGATCCCATCCATTGCAGCAGAGACGATCCCTCCGGCGTAACCTGCGCCTTCACCGCAAGGGTATAAACCTTCGATCTGTATATGCTGAAGAGTTTCTTCATCTCTTGGAATCTTTACTGGGCTGGATGTTCTGGTTTCCGGGGCATGAACAACCGCATCATTGGTCAGGTAGCCTTTCATGCTTCGGTCAAATTGCCGGAAACCATCCTTAAGTGAATTGTGAAGAAATTTAGGCAAGACACTGCGCAAATCTACGGAAGTAATTCCCGGTGCATAAGAAGTATTAGGAAGTGATTCAGATACTTTTCCATCCACAAAGTCTTTTAAAAGCTGTGCAGGTGCTGTTTGTGTTTTACCTCCCTCTTTCCACGCTTTTACTTCAATGGCGTGTTGAAACTCCATCGCAGCCAATGGGCCGTATCTTTGAAATTGTTTAAAATCCCTTGGCTTTAGTTCTACCACAATTCCCGAATTTGCGGTCGACCGAGCCCGTCTTGAAGAAGACCACCCATTGGTCACAATCTCACCCGGAGATGTGGCACAGGGAGCAATTACCCCGCCCGGGCACATGCAAAACGAATACACTCCACGATCTCCTGTTTGCTTTACCATGCTGTAAGAAGCAGGCGGCAAATATTCTCCTCTTGTGTCACAATTATACTGTATGGTATCGATAAGAGACTGAGGATGCTCAACCCGTACTCCAATTGCCAGTGGCTTTAGTTCGATAGCTATTCCTTTTTTTTGCAATAATCGGAAAATATCTCTAGCGCTATGTCCTGTGGCAAGTATGACACGGTCTGCATAAAAGTTTTCACCTGTTAGTGCCTTAACCCCACGAATGCTTCCTGAATCAATTATCAGATCTGTTACCCGGGTGTCAAAATGGATATCTCCCCCATTCTGAATTATACATTCTCGCATATTTGCGATGATACCGGGCAATTTATTAGTTCCGATATGAGGATGTGAATCAACCAAAATATCCTTAACGGCTCCAAAACCAACTAGTATTTCCAAGACCTTTGCAACATTCCCGCGCTTTTTTGAACGTGTATAAAGCTTTCCATCCGAATAGGTTCCGGCCCCTCCCTCACCAAAGCAATAGTTAGAATCTTCGTTTACTTCATGCCTAACATTGATTGCTTTAAGATCTTTAATCCGTTCATTTGCATTCTTTCCCCTTTCAATTAAAACTGGTTTCAACCCCCTCTCGATGAGTTCCAACGCGGCGAAGAGCCCGGCAGGGCCGGCTCCAATAACAATAACTTCCTTAGCATTGCTTACATCTGAATAATCGGGTAGATTAACCTCGTCAGGAAGGTACTCTTCACCAATATGCAATCGCACTTTAAGATTATAGTATGCCTGCTTAGATCTAGCATCAATAGAACTACGAAGAATTTCAACATGCAGCTGTTCTTCATTCGATAGCCCCGCCTTCTGGCGAAGATATTCATACAATTTATGCTCTTCTCCAGCAATTTCCGGTAATACCTTGATGACAAATTCTTTCTTCATTCTTATACAAAAATGCTAAAAAATTGGTGAGTAATTAATTATTACTTTCTCTTAAAAACCGAATCCACACTTTGTCTTCGAGCCATTGGATGAGGACCGGCAGAAAGGATGGATAACGAACCGCCGTATACGCGACCCGTACGTACGGTGGTGTGAGAGGCGCACCGTGAGCTTATTGCTCACGGCCGTCTACTCGATTAGCCAACCTTTAGTACGGCTTTTTAGGTAAAACTTGACTTGTATGCCAAATGGTAAGCATGTCTACCCGATTGGGTTTTAGTTCGTACACCAACCGATAATTTCCATGAATTAATTCTTTTATTTCTGAACGGTTAAACTCCGGAACCATTCTGCCACTATCGGGTTGTGTTCTGAGTTGCTCACAATGTTCAAAAACACCTTTAGCCCATTGGATTGCTGTAGGAACATGATCCAGGGCAATATAATCTGTACACTCCTCAACTCGAGTCAAAAAACGATCGGTTAAAATTACTTCCATTTAGAAAGATGGTTGTCAATTCTTTTTCTTGCTTCATCCAACGTGTAAGTTTTGCCCTGCTCCACTTGTTGCTTGGCTTCAAGTAAATCTTCCAGCATTTCCATTTTTCTAGTGAACCGCTCATATTCTGACACATCCATTAAAACCGCCGCACTTTTTCCATGTTGAGTAAGTACGATGGGTTGTTTTTCCTTTTTCAAGCGTTTCACAAAATCAGCAGATTTCTTTCTAAACTCAGAGAGAGGCTCTATGTCATTGGCTAGAGAAATATTCATGTCAGTACATTTAAAGTTTTTTAAAGTACTATTAATATACTGAAATGTATTTTGAGAACCAACGGAGGATTAGGTTGGCTAACGACCTGCGGTTTAACCGGCTTGGCCTTTTTGATTCGGAATGTAAATAAAACCCAGGATTTCTATAAGTTCGCAATTTTTGAACTGGCAAACAGCGGCCAAGTTCGAGTTGAAACCGTTGT
>JBDNFJ010000098.1:0-9097 GCA_041689895.1 Gracilimonas sp.
ATACCACGCACCACTTTAGCATTTTCAACATTACCCTGCTCATTTATGATAAACTGAACCGTAACTCTTCCCTCAATACCATTACGACGTGCCTCTTCGGGATACTCTACTTTGGCTTGAAGTGCAGCCATGCCATCAATAAGTTCAGGCATTTTCTCAACTACCACAAAGAAATCGCCTTCTTCTGTAGGGTCAGCAGGTGCCATTGGGCTGGGTGGAGGCGGTGGCATAAGCGTTAAAGCGTTATCCATGGCGTACAGCAGATTATTAGGAACTTTGACATCATTATGACTCACCCAAAGCGAAGCTTTGTTGACGCCCGGAATAATTTCAACGGAGGAATGTAATTCGAACTTAAGCTGATTGAATTCAAAGGAAAGGGAATTTCCATCAAAAGTGCCAGCTTTAATACCATCCTTAAACTTTCGAGGTGCAATTTTGAACATGCCATAATCGGAGGTGATAATTTGAAGAGCTCCTAACCCGGTGGTTTTTAGGTCGAGCATGTTCTTGGTGTCTAATTCAATTCCGTTAACAGAAATTGTAGGTTCACTTATCTGGATTTGTGTTTGTTCCAATTCTTCGGACGAAATGGATTCAGGTCCTCTTAAATCGGAGCAGGCAATAGGGAGCGTAATTCCTAAAATCATCAGGAACAAAAAGAAGACACTTTGCCTGAACGATGCTTTATGTAATTTGTGATATTTCATAGTTTTAATACGTTTTTTTAAGGTTGAATTTTTGACTGCCATACTTACCGAGAGTTTTCCAACCCCGGTGTTGAGTGGCACTAATTCATACAGGAGATTGGCATAAGACTTAATGGAGAAATCGGATTTGGAAAGTACTTCTTGATCGCAAGAGATTTCGCGATAGGTATCAATTTCTTGGTTGCCGTATCGGATTAACGGATGAAACCAAAATAGAGATTCAATCATAGACAGTGCCAGCTGCAACAGGTAATCTCCCCGTTTTATGTGGGTAAGCTCATGCTGCAAGGCCATGTTTAGTTTTTCCGGTTCATGCTGGAGTATTTTTGGAAGGACAATCACCGGTTGCTTCCATCCAAAGGTGAATGGAACCAACGGATGATCGTGAAACGCGAGTTTGATGGAGGATTTTGCGTGAACAGAATCGCTATCATTAAAATCCTGTAATTTGGTGAGGTTCAGGTTTTTATAGAGCCTTCTTAGTGCTACATAATGAGTCATCAATCGCCCGAGCATGAAAACAGAAATCAAAGCAACTATCACGGTAACGGCTCCAACAAAAAAGGCAGGTTCTTGCCAGTTGATGACGGCCATTTCACCCGAAGCAGAAGTTGCACTTGATACTATCTCAATAGGATTATGAACTATAAAAAAAGCAGTTTCCAGATTAGCTGAAGCAAACCAGTTGGGGATCTTACTCATCACGGCAGAAATACCAATTCCCAATGGGAGTGATAGCAAAGCGGCCGTGCGCAAATGATAGTGAAATAGCGGATGCAGCTTTTCCTGAGTTTTGAGGAATAGAAATGCGATGGCACAACACGCCGTCCAAATCATAATGGGAAACCAGAAGTTGTCGAGGCTAATGCTGCCAATATCTTTAATGAGTTCGGTTAGTTCATACATCACTTTTCCTCCATATTATCGATCATAGTTCGGAGTTCTTTTAACTCCTCTTCGCTTAAATTTTCGCGCTTCACCAATGTTTGCACTAAGGCAGAAGTGGAACCTTTAAATACCTTATCAATCATGCCCGAAACCAAACTTGATTGAACCTCTTCGGGTTTTTTACGTGCGCTATACACAAAAGTCACGCCGTCCTTTCGATATTTTAGATATCCCTTATCGTTCAAATTCTTCATGATGGTCATCACCGTGGTGTAAGCTACTTTCCGTACTTTCAGAATCTCCTCCTGAACTTGTGCTACCGTGGCTTCTCCCATTCCCCACACGTGGTGTAGTATTTCCATTTCCGATTCTCCAAGGGGTGTCAATGATTTTCTCATAGTATAAGTCTGAATTAGTTAGTACTAATATAATAGTATTAAGTTAAAGTTCAAGAATATTTTTGTAAAAGCCGAACTTCGTTTTAACCACAGAGTGTGCAGGATATTGCAATATGGATGAATCGATTCCGTGATTGGTATTTCTTTGGAATGTAAAAAGCAGGTGAGGTGTTCCATACACCATGAAAAATATCAATAGCTATCGCAAGTTTAAACGAAATGATAAAGAGGTAAATACCAATGGTGATTATGTGCTCTATTGGATGCAGATAAACCGGCGCCTCCACTATAATTATGCGTTAGAATATGCGGTGGCGCTGGCGAATAAACTGGATAAACCGCTGCTTATTTATGAAGGATTAAAGGTGGATTATCCTTGGGCTTCAGATCGGTTGCATACATTTATGATGCAGGGAATGGCGGAGAATCTGAGTTTCGCAATAAATAAAAACTTGAACTTTTTTAGTTATGTGGAACCGGAGCCTAAGGCAGGAAAAGATCTTTTCTATGAATTGGCAAATAGGGCAGCAGCAGTTATTTCGGATGAATTTCCCGTATTTATCATTCGAACTCATAATGAGAATGTGGGAAAAAAGTTGGAGATTCCTTACATCACTATTGATTCGAATGGCCTCGTTCCGCTGGGCATAACAGATAAAGATCCATATTCGGCGTACCTATTTCGAAGAATAATGCAGCAGCATTTTCTGGAAGCCTATACAAACCCTCCTAAAAAAAATCCCCTGGATGATCTTGAAAACAAAAGCTCTATTCAGCTATCGGACGCTTTCCTTAAAAAATACCCACCGGCCGATGATTTTCTCGCTGATATTTCCGATACGGTATCAAAATTACCCATTGATCATTCAGTGGGTGTAGCGGATTTGAACGGGAGCCGAAAGTCTGCTTTAGAACAACTGGAAAAATTTTCTGAGCATAGTTTGCACCGTTATGAGGATAAACGGAATGACCCGGATGCCAAAGCGGCGAGCGGGTTAAGTCCGTGGCTTCATTTTGGTAAAATTAGTGCCTATGAAATTGTACAAACTGTGTTGGATAATCAGCCTGCTGGATGGGATTTAGATGCCATCACCCCAAATAATGGAAAAAATGTGGGTTTCTTTAATGGAGATTCAAACATCGAAAGTTTTTTGGATGAGGTGATTACCTGGCGGGAAGTGGGGTTTCATTTTGCGCATCACCGGCCGGATTATGACCAATTTGAAAGTTTGCCCAACTGGGTGATAAAAACGACCCGAAAGCATGAGGCGGATAAGCGAGAATGGCTGTATGAGCTGGAGGAATTTGAACAATCGCGCACTCATGATGAGATCTGGAATGCGGCTCAAACCGAGCTTCGAGAAACGGGGGTGATGCAAAATTATTTACGCATGTTATGGGGTAAAAAAATTATCGAATGGACGCCCGATTACCGTACCGCTTTAGATTATATGATTGAACTGAATAATAAATACGCGCTGGATGGTCGAGATCCCAACAGCTATTCTGGCATTTTCTGGTGCCTTGGGCGCTTTGATCGGGCTTGGCAAGAGCGTCCCATTTTCGGTAAACTTAGATATATGACCAGCGCTTCCACCCGTAAAAAAGTGAAGTTGAAACAATACTTGGATACCTTCGGAGACCAGAAGTCTCTGTTGTAGTTCAGTACTTACAGCATAGTTTTTGAAACTACGGAAACGGTGTTTGGAGCGCTGAATAACTGAATCTACATTAAATTTTTATAGAGATTTATAAACACATATATTTTACATATTTCTATCTTAAATCTACACCATGGATCTCTTCGAAGAAAAAAAATCCGGTGCATTTCAATCCAATAAAGAAAGCCCGCAGTATAGCGAGCCTTTAGCTACCCGAATGCGTCCACAATCGCTGGATGAGTTTGCGGGACAGGAGCATTTAGTTGGAGACGGGAAAATGCTTAAGCGAATGATAGAAGCCGGTATCATTGGATCGCTTATTTTTTATGGTCCACCCAGTTCAGGCAAAACAACGCTGGCGCATGTGATATCCCGAGAAATAAAGGCGCAGTTTGAGGTGATAAATGCGGTGCTGGATGGCATCAAAGAATTACGAAGAGTGGTGGATAAGGCTGAGAAAATGCGAAAGCTAAATGGCCGGAAAACCATTCTTTTTGTGGATGAGATTCACCGTTGGAATAAAGCACAACAGGATGCTTTACTTCCTCATTTGGAATCAGGCATCATTACACTGGTTGGCGCTACTACGGAAAATCCATTTTATTCTTTGGTCAACCCTTTGCTTTCGCGATGCCAGCTTTTTGAACTCCATCCGCTTACCATGGATGAGGTGAAACTAATGCTGCATCGAGCGCTTGAAGATGAAGAGCGGGGATTGGGTAAAAAGGATATTAAAGTAGCCGATGAAGCTTTTAATCATCTTGCAGAAATGGCCGGAGGGGATATTCGGAATGCGCTCAACGCGCTGGAAGTAGCCGTGCTTTCAAGTACGCCGGATGAAAATGGACCCATCAATATTAGTCTGGAAATAGCGAAAGAGAGCATTCAGCGCAGAAATGTGCGATATGATCGAACGGGAGATGAGCATTATCATTATGCCTCTGCTTTTATAAAGTCTATGCGGGGCTCCGATCCTGATGCTTCTTTGTACTGGATGAATGCCATGCTGGAGGGCGGGGATGATCCCAATTTTATATTCCGGCGCATGTTCATTTTTGCGAGTGAAGATGTAGGCTTGGCGGAACCGAATGCCATCACCATAGTGAATTCATGCCAGGAAGCTTTTATGAAATGTGGAATGCCTGAGGGAATGTATTTTTTGTCGCATGCTTGCTTGTATTTGAGTCAGTGCCCAAAAAGTAATAGCACCGGCGCTATCTTCAAAGTAAATCAAGAAATCAGTGAGAAAGGAGTCAAAGATATTCCGGCTTATCTGAAAGACAAAACGGCGAATAAACTGGGTTCCAGCTATCTCGGTGTAGAAAATGCTTCCGATGAATATCAGTATCCCCATAATCATCCAAACCATTGGGTGGCTCAGCAGTACTTGCCGGATGCTTTGAAAAATACACGTTGGTATGAAGGCGGAACACAAGGGAGAGAAGCCCTGTTTTGGAAAAAATGGCAAGAAATTAAAAACCAGAAGCCGGATTGAGAGATCGTGTTTTTAAGGTTATAGTACAACTGGCATTACTATTTTGTGAAGCCCTTATTTTTGGGAAACTGAATGATGGTTACCATATTATTGTAAATCCGAACGCTTCGGAATTGGCAAGGGAAGCTGCAAGGTTACAAAAGCCTCTACACCTTCCGCGATTTTCGGCGAGCCGAAAACGGCACCTTCCTCAAGGAAGGACTTTTCCTTGTTAGGATTCCTTTTATTGTTTGAGCTTTTTTGTTCTATAAAGTAAAGTCTCCCATTGAGGGGAGATCAACCAATCAGCTGTTCCTGATTGGTTGTGAGGGGTGTTGGTGGAATTTATGTAGGTGTCAGCATAATTTGTTAAACCTGAAAGCGGCGAAACCACAGGAAAAACTTATCGTAGTGTTTGGAGAAGCGTTTGCAATTGCGTTATCCGTAAATAAATAGCACTTGGAATGAAAACGCTTTATTTATGGTATGTTCAGGTTCATACCAAAAGAGATGAATATATAGCATAAATGGATTTAAAAATTATCAGTAGCACCGATCGGCCCAAGTCTAATGCATTGGATATTTCCAAATACGTTAGCTTCTTATATAAGCAGCGTGGAATAAATGCCGACGTAATCAGTTTGGAGGATTTCCCGCTTGAAGCAGCATCAGGTGGGCGTTATGGTCACGAAGTGGAAGAACTCATTGCATTTCGAACCCCTGTTGTTGAAGCAGAGGGCTTGATTTTCGTGATTCCTGAATATAATGGCAGCTATCCGGGTATCTTAAAAATGTTTGTGGATCATCTTCCATTTCCTGAAGCTTTCGAGAAAATGCCTATGGCTTTTATTGGAGAATCTTCGGGAGCATTTGGTGCATTACGTGCGGTTGAGCAGTTTCAAATGGTAGCAAACTACCGAAATGCTCTTCAGTTTCCAGAACGAGTATTCATCCCACGGGTACATGACGAATTTGTAGAGGGTGAGGGATTGCGAGACAGTTTTAAGCAAAATCTACTCATTTCACAAACCGAGAATTTCATCAAGTTTGTGGCATCGGTAAAAGATAAGGAAATGGATCAGCTAATCTGATCCATTTTATTCAAAGTTGCTTAGTTATTACGCAGCATATATCCCACGCCGTGTAGCGTAATCAGGTAACGAGGATCATCCGGGTGGACTTCAATTTTTGCTCGCAATTTCGAAATGTGCACATCTACGGTACGGGTATTGGTGCTGAACTCATACCGCCATACTTTCTCCAGAAGTTCATCACGAGATACGGGTTCATTTGCACTTTTAAGCAAGTAGCGGATTAGTTCTACTTCTCGTGATGTGAGATCATTTTGGGTGCCATCAGGCCGTAGTACCTTAGATTCCATCAAATCAATCTTAATAGGGCCTAATTGCAGCATATCAATTTCACCGGAAGTAGAATAGGTACCGGCACGACGCAAACGAGCCTCTATACGTGCAAGTAGTTCTTTCACTCCGAAAGGTTTTGTCAGATAATCATCGGCTCCTAAAGTCAGGCCCTTCACTTTATCAGGTTCTTGATCTTTGGCGGTAAGCATGATCACCGGAAAGGTATATTTCTCTTTTCGGATTTCCTCCAGCACATCATACCCACTTTTTCCCGGAAGCATAATATCGAGAATCATCAGATCCGGCTTGTGTTCTTTCACCATCGCGAAAGCCTGCGTTCCTTCTTCACTTACTACTACATCGTAGCCTTCACTTTCTAATGTATCCCGTAATGTAAAAACAAGACTTGGCTCATCTTCAACAACGAGCACCTTCATGCGTTTATTCGACATATTCTGTATGCTTATTTTAGGGTTGTTCTGAGGAAGAATCCTTCACAGGTGTCTGTAGCCGATTCCTCTTTAGCTCATCTTCCTTCAATTTAGGGAATCTTACAATAAATGTTGTCCCTTTACCAAAACTACTTTTTATTTCGATAGTTCCATGGTTCAGTTCCACCATATTTTTTACGATGCTTAGCCCAAGGCCGTGTCCTTTTATTTTAGTACTTAAGGAATCGGATTCTTCAACCCGATAAAATTTCTTAAAAACATTTTTCTGTGCTTTTTTAGGAATGCCGATTCCATGATCGGTTATACTAAAAAACACATAGTCTTTATTGGAAGTTATCTGATACTCGATAAATTTGTCATCGGCGCTGTATTTGAGGGCATTTTCGGTGAGATTACTTACTATGGTTCCAAAGCTGTTGTTGTCAATCATGGCCATAGCCGTTTCGTCGTTGCTCTTGAACCTGATTTTAAATCCTTTCTTCTCAATATACTCTCGACTTTCTACCAGGTATTGGCTCATCAGTCTGTGAATATTGTATGGTGCAACTTTGATGATATTCTGTCCAGAATCAACGCGGGCTACATCCAGTAGTTTTTCAATCATTTCTCGTAACCGGATGGATTCATTGTAAATGTGCTCGCCGTACTGCTTCAGGCGCTTAGGTTCGGTAACACGCCCGTCAGATATATTTTCGCCTGCCGCCTGCATAACGGCCAAAGGAGTTTTAAGCTCATGCGTTACGTTTGCCAGAAAACTTGCCTGTCGCTGAGCGAGATGACGCTCACGTTGTGCAGTTACAAACATGAAGATTAAGGCTCCCATCAAAAAAAGTACCGCCACACCTAAAACAGCCAGATTCTTGAATAAAGTAGCGTTGTATGCATTCGTAACGGGTGATTGCAAGAAGGCGATATCCAGCGACCAATTGTTAAAAAAGCTGGAGCCGGAGAATCGAACTCGATGATCAATTAAATCTCGATTGTAAGTAACAGTGGTATCATTACTGGCTATGATGGTGTCATTGGCCCAATCACGAATCCACACCATAACCCCGGTTTCCTTACTATTGCCGAAATAATTTTTTAGCAAAGGAGGGAACACCTGATGTTCAATATAGTCTCTGTTCAATGTCAGGGTTATGAAACCAATTAATCTGCTTTCGGTTAGGTTGATGAGCCCCACATTGAGGCTTCGGTGGGTATCGAACTCATAATTATTATTCCAGCGGTAATTAAAATCATTAAGCTGAATTTTGGTTTTGGTTCGTGCCAACCCTACTCCGTCGCAAATAAGACTGGGAAAGTCTTTGGTAAGATGAATCCGATTTTCCGACGGATTATATATGAAAATCTGGTTCTCGGGATTGCAGGGATCTACGTTTTCTGGGGTAAAATAAATATTGTCGAAATAAGGACTTTGGGAAGCACGCGCTAACACTTCCTGCATGTTTACAGGAAATTGGCCTGTTTTCTGGATGGTAGGTTCAACGGGTTCCATCTCTATCTTATAAAGGCCTCTTAGTGGCTCAATTATTTCATGGCGGATGGTATCATTGATCTCATCCAGCTGATCGACACGGCGCTCCTCCTCACTTTGAACCATACGGTCGCGTAGGCTATACAGCGAGAGTACATTCATACCGGTAAGGGCGATGATGGCTATAAGGCCCAGCATCAAGAGAATCCATCGAAATCCTCTGTTTCGAAAAACTTTCATAACAGCATTAGTAGTGGGAATTAACGGGTTAATATAGCATTCTGCCCGTATCATTAAGCTCAAATTTAGTAAAAAATAGAGCTAAACCCTTTCCTGCTTTCTTAAAATAAAAAAGCCCCCAATTTGAGGGCTTTAAAGAAAACGGGATCTAAAAATAGGTCGATTAGTTCGTCCATTTATTGTTTGAACGATCCACATCCGGGTAAAAATGGTCGGCGTCAATTTCGACGGCAGTTACTTTAGAAGGCGCATCAACGGTGGTGGAGGTGAAGCGCTTGCCCATCAGCCAGTCATCCACAGAAATCCGAGTTTTTGTTTCAGAGCCATCTTCAAAAGTGAGAGTTAAATCTACCGGCATGGGTACTTTCCCTAAATCTTCGATGGTAATGGTTGCCTTTCCGTCGGCTTGAACCACATCCGAAATAGCTTGATC
>JBDNFJ010000099.1:0-4001 GCA_041689895.1 Gracilimonas sp.
AATACAACACGTCGATAGTTCGCTGAACTTACTATGTGGTGTAGTAAAACAGACACATTATGACTTTTATGTATGTACTGGCTTTCTTGCGACATCTCCCCTAAAATACAAAAACGAGGCAAGCCTCGGGGAATTAAACCCGAAGAGATTAAATAGCTGGGGAGAGTGAACCCGGATAGTATTAATCTCTACTTAAACTCGGGGGTTTAACCGCTAATTGAAAACGAAGCGGAAGGTAATAGTACCCCATTGGTTTACCGGTGGAACACCGCCAGGAAGTCGTGAAAAACGCCAAGTGCGTAAAGTATTCATCACTTCTCGTTCAAGCTCCGGGTTCATTTTTTTTGTAGGAATAATACGTCCCACAGTGCCATTAGGACGTACTTCGAATTCTACAGTAATTACGGCCTCTGAATTTGTGTTGTTTTTCGGGAGAGGCTGAACCATAGGTGTTCGATCTAATTCACCCTCCCATTTTAATTTGTAAGGAGATTTCTTCTCCTCGTCATTCCCAATACCCTGATCGGAGTTGATATCGCCCCGAGCGCCATCTACATCACCGCTTTCATCGGCTCCTTCGGTAACGGTTTCATTTTTAGAAGCCACGGGTGGAATTTCAACCTCTTCTTTTTGAGGCTCCGTTTCCTGCTGTGTAGGATTAATTTTTTCGGTTTTGGGTGTACTTACAACTTCCTCTTCAATCTTTTCTATTTGTTCGGAGAGATCTACAGGCTTGGTATCTTCTTCTGTGGTGGTTTTTGGAGTTACATCCGGCTCAGGAGCTTTTTCTACCGGCTTTTCTGGCACTGTTTCGGAAGGTTTTGGGCGCTGGGCAACTTCTTCGTTCTTAACCTCGGAAAATTGTGCAAGCTGACCCGTTTTAAATTCTCCAAACTCTACTTCAATATAGGAAGGGCGGGTATTCTGGTTCATATCAAACGTGTACCAAAGCGAAAAGAGAAGCAAAACGGCGTTAATCCCTATGGTTACATAAAGGGCGAGGCGATCGTCTTGTGTGAAATTGAATTTACCCATGGGTATTTTTATGAACCTTGTTCGGTTGCCATCACAATTTTGAGGCGCAATGCCTTGCTGACATTCATAACGCGAACGGCGTCATCTACTTTAGCGTCTTTATCAGCTCTTAGTACAACGGTACCATTCGGTTTATTATTTCGGGCGTTTCGGATAGCAGAGGCGAGTGAGCCGCGGGCAGTTAACTTACCATCCACGTAAAACACACCTTTTTTAGTAACGGCAACCGATATATACTGGGAGTTGGCTGCAGCACTGCTCTCTGCTTTAGGTACTTCAACGCGAATTCCAAAATTAGTGACAAACGAAGAGGTAAGCAGGAAGAAAATCAGCAATAACAGTACAATGTCGGTCAATGACGACTGTGAAAACAGCGACATGGGTTCAAGCCTTTTATCTCCTTTTCTAAAGTCTCGTGACATAGCGCTTAATTACCTTCTTTTTTTGCGGGAGATTGAAGCAGGTCGAGGAAGTCGGCAGAGGCGTTTTCTAATTCGAAAATGGATCGGCTAATTTTACCCAGCAGAAAGTTGTAGAAGCCAAATGCAATCAAACCAACAATTAAACCGGCAGCGGTGGTAATCAATGCTTCCCAGATACCACCGGCCAGGGCACTTGGGTTTACATTACCCTGCAGGGATTGAATTTCCATAAAGGCTTCGATCATACCGGTAACGGTTCCCGTAAATCCTAAAAGCGGAGCAACCCCGGCAATAGTGGCCAGCCAGTTCATGCGTTTTTCAAGAAAGAAGATCTCCTTTTTACCTGCGTTATCAATGGCGTCTTCGATGTCGCGAAGAGGTCTTCCCAGCCGTTTTATACCGGCTTTAATAATACGTGCGAGAGGTTTATCAAAATCATCACAGTAATTCATAGCGTTGGCAGCACCGCCTTTGCCGGATGTGAGCATGCTCGCTATGGAGCCAAGAAACTTCTCCGGAGAGATATGCGATCTATTTAGCGCGCTCCAGCGCTCCACAATCACATAAATGGCGATCATGAAAAGAAGGATAATGGGAATCATCAGGACTCCGCCTTCTATCATTAAATCAAAAAAAGTAACCGTTTTATCCTGCATAGCCATGAGGGAATCCACGGAAGTGGTGTCCTGCAAAAAGATCAGCAATGAGTGCATGTAGATGATGTGTTTATTTAATTTTTGTTAAGAGATGGTTCTTTAAAAAAGGTTTTGGAAGTTTTTCTGCAGCTATTGCAGCTTCACGTAACGAGACAAACTGCCCTAAGCTTACGCGCCAAAGCGTCCCATATTGTTTATTGGGAACAGCAGCAACTAACACCCTAAATCCATCCGCCGTTAATTCTTTTTGTTTGGAATCTGCACTACTTTTTTTACTGAGATGATAAATCACGATGGTATAACCATCATTGCCAGCAGGAACCAGTTCGCCTTTTAATCCGTAATTAGGTTGCCCGGTAGATGAATCTTCGCTTTTTGTTACTCGTGCCGGCGCGGCTTGTTCCTGCTTAGAAGTGTTATCCTGCTTTGTTACCGCGGGTGTTTCTGTAGAGGCTTGTTCGGTGGTTGCTTCTGGCGTGTTTGGTGCCTTAACTTCCGGTTGTGCGGCGGGCTGTTGTGCCGTTTTAGTAGCAGGTTTAGTGGTTGCAATAATTGGTTCTGGAGTGATACCGGGAATGTTTACAACCCCAAAGTAGCCAAGGCCATAGGTACTGCCACCAATTAATAGGATGATGAGAATGACCCAAAGCATAACCGGCGGTGTTGATTTTGTATCGCGAGGGCTTTTAATTTTCTTTGAAGGTTTCTTTATCTCCGCTTTCTTCTCAGTTTTCTTTTTACTCTCGTGCTGCTTTTTGGTGCCTTCTGAAGATAGATTTTTGATAACGGGTACTACTTCTTCCGCATCTTCTTTATCCGATGGTTCTGAAGCAGAATCCTCTATGAATGCATCGTCTTCATCATCGTCGCCGGCAAGTGCTTCAAAAGGATCATCAAAGTCATCTCCTTCGGCAGACTCAAGTTCTTCCTTTTCCTCAAAAATAGGATTGATTTCACCCTCGGTCTCTTTTTCAGCATCGTCCGCGATTTCTTTGCTGAGTTCAGAAGCAAGATCCAGACCGTCCGCGTCTTCTTCTTCTTTATCGGCCGATTCTTGATTTTCTACCTCTTCTTCCGCCTCATATTCTTTGTCTCCTAACAACCCAGAGAACATATTTTCGGCGCTCTCATCTTTATAGGTATCGATACCCCACTCATCCGGTCCGGGTTTGTAATCTTCACCGGCTTCTTCTTCCGGCTCTTCCCCCTCTTCATCAGCGAGATCAGAAGGTGCTTCTTCGGAATCTTCCTCAGCCGGCTCCTCGGTGTCTTCCACTACTTCCTTATCCAACTCAAAAGAGGACGTGGTTTCTATATCAGACTCAAGTTCTTTCTCCTCCTCCTCATCCAATAAACCTGCAAATGGATCATCTTCCGGGCCATTTTCCTCTATGGCTTCTTCCTTCAGGCTTTCTTCTTCTTCTGGAGCGTCCATTTCTATCGGTTCCATTCCTACATACTTGTAGTTAATCTCGGTTGCGAGATCGTTAGATGGAATAAAAATAATGTTACTTCCAATACCACTGAAAACGCCTAAGCCGGTTACTTCGTAGGCATCTCCTTCCGCTATAGCTTCTTGAATTTCAGTCACAAGTTCAGCCAGCTGAACTTCAACTTTATTTGGTTGTAATCCGGCCGCTTCGGCAAGCAGTTCTACAAGTTTAGAATGATCGATATGCATAGTTTACCCCTTATTATTATCTGCAGTAAATTCGATGGTGTCTTTGGGTGGAATCATCACGTTAGTCCCGTTCGCCCTTTTTTCCTGTTTTTGGTTGTGATGAACCGCTTTGAATGAACCCAACCCTTTTATTTCAACAGAATTCTTCATGATGATTTGATCACGAATGATAATACCCAGTGTTTCTAAAAACTCGTTTGTCATAAT
>JBDNFJ010000100.1:0-2080 GCA_041689895.1 Gracilimonas sp.
ATAGCGCTTACTTAAATCAAGATTTGGTCCCATGGCATTAGCCATCACCGTAAGGCTGTCTAAGTGGGAGGATATAATCTCGCCGCCTATAATATATACGTAGCTACTATCTTTGCCTTCGTGCTCAGGATCAACGCGGCCAATCATATCAATATTAATATCTGCTACCGTGTTCTCAATGCTGAATATGGGGTGGTTTGAATAATAACGCGAGCCCAATAATCCTTTTTCTTCCCCGGATACATTTAGGAAGAGTACGCTTCGTTTAGGGCCAACGCCGGCTGCTTTTGCTTCCGACATTGCTTGGGCTGTTTGAATGGTTGCAACCGTTCCGCTACCATCATCATCGGCACCGTTGTTTAGCGCATCGCCGGTAGAATCGGGTCGTGTAATGCCTACGTGATCGTAATGAGAACTTAGCACTACCACTTCATGCTTTAATTCAGGATCGCTTCCTTCTAAAAAGGCCACAATATTTTGAGAAGTAACCGTGTTTTCGCTCACCGTTGGGTTGTGCTCAAGAATGTAATCAAGATCCTTGGCTTGGAAAGCAGCAGGGTCTGCAGTCAACTGCTCTTCGAGCTTGCTAAGTGCTTCTAAATTGCTAAGGCCAAGTAGTTTTATAGCCAGTTCAGGATTTATACGGTTGAAGGCGGGAGAGGCCCCGGTATCATCTTTTTGAAGATACTTGAGTGACAATCTACCTCCTTGGCCGAAATTTTCTTGACGGCTTTCGGCTTCTTCCGTGAAGTCGTTTACATCAGCATCATTAATTAGGATTGCACCCAATGCTCCTTTAGAAAAAGATCCCTGTAAAAAGCGCATATCGGTTTTTCCTCGTTGGTACACTACCAAGAGCCATTTCCCATCTATATCTTCAGGGTATTGGTTGATGCCTTCTTCCTCATTTCTCATGCCGGCGCCCACAAAAACGATGGGGCCTGAAAGCGAATCACTTCCTCCAAATATAGTGACAAAATTTTCGATTTCGTCTGCACTGTGTGTAGAAGCATCTACTACAGAATTATCGGTGGCATTAAGCACTTGGTATGAAATCTTTGTTACCGTAGGCTGAATAAGCTCAAAGTGCTGAAAGTAGGTGTTATTATCACCTACAGGCTTGAGACCCATTTCCGCATATCGTTTAGAAATGTATCGCGCGGCTTTTTGTTCTCCAATAGTTCCGGTTTCTCGGCCTTCCAAAGAATCATGAGAAATTACAACTAAGTCGTTGTATAAGCTTTGTTCAGTAATATTATTGGCGAACGAGTAAATAGTCGGCGCCGGTTTTTGTGGACTCTTGGTAAACACGCTGCATGCGGATGCCGTAGCAAGAGTTATAAGTAGTAGTATTTTGTTGGTCATTGTTGATGGTTGATTAGGTTAAGCGCCTATGATTTCGTCCACAGGCTTCAGGTCTATGTGAAATTGGGAGGGATCGTCACCCAGAAATAAATTAATCTGTTGTTCCTTAATCATTTCGAGCACGGCCAGAAAGGTGACGACTACATAAATTTTGTTTTTGAGGGTAGCACACATTTCCATGAATGTTTGACGTCCTTTTTCTTGCAAACTATTCAGTATAAACTCGGCTTGCTCCTCAATAGTAGTAGACTCTTTCTCCACGCGGTGAACGAGATTTTTACGTTCGATATCTTGTAATACTTTTTTAAAGGCAGCAATTAGGTTGAACATAGTAACATCCTGTAAGGCCTCACCGGAAGCTTGCTGCTCTACCTCGTCGGCTTCAGGATAACCGCGCATATATTTTTTACGGGTTTCTTCGTCCATGTCAGCCATTTTCTCCGACATTTCTTTGTACCGTTTGTATTCCAGCAATCGCTGAACCAGCTTATAACGGGGATCACTTTCATCCAGCTCCTCATCTGCTACATCTTCTCTGGGGAGCATCATTCTTGCTTTAATCGACATCAATACAGAAGCCATTAAGATAAATTCGCTGGCAACATCCAGATCCAGCTCTTCCAATACATGAATATATTCCAGAAACTGCTGGGTGATATAAGAAATGGGGATATCATAAATATCTAATTCATCCTTTTTTATGAAAAAGAGGAGC
>JBDNFJ010000101.1:0-9287 GCA_041689895.1 Gracilimonas sp.
GATTGTAACAGCTTTTCAATAATAGCTTCGCGTTCCAAGCCGGAGGGAGCAGCTGCGGAGAAATCTTCATATCGGATTTCTTTATCAGCCAGTACCCTTACCTCTAAAATTTTGCGCTTGGCACCTCTCACAACTTGAGCCACTTCGCCACTAACAGGAGAGCAAAACTTGATTTGGTCGTTGTCTTTATTATAAAATAGGGGAGTTCCGGCTTTTACTTCATCGCCTTCTTTTACAGAAAGCTTGAGCCGTACTCCATGAAAATCATCGGGTTTCAAAGCGACCGTCTCCACCGGCAAGCGATCCGCAAAAATCTTTTCTGCTTCTCCTACAAGCTTAATGTCAACGCCACGCTTAATCTTGATCACGTCAGGCATTTACTATTCAAAGAATCAATTAGTTGAATGTTGGAAAGAAGGGCAATAGGGATTTTAAAAATGGTACTGCTCTTCGTGAATTCTAAGGCTTTAGAAGAAAATCCAAGCCTTGGATTCTGGAGTGTCAAAGGTACAGATATTTTTAACTGATTTCGCAATGAAACGGTAAAAATATTCTAAATATTAGGAGGGATGTGTGCCCTTCATTTTTAGGAGCTAAAAAGAGCTTAATAGTCTTTAAAGGACGTTAATGCACTATTTATTATATTTAAATTAAGAGCATCGCATCGCCAAAGGAGTAGAAACGATATCTTTTCTGAATGGCGTGTTTGTAAATTTGGCGCATTTCCTTAAAACCAATGAATGCGGCTACCAACATAAGTAAGGTGCTTTTGGGAAGATGGAAATTTGTGATAAGGGCATCTACGGCTTTAAATTCGTAACCCGGAGTTATAAATATGTCGGTATCGCGACTGTGAGGAGTATAACTATTACCTGTTTTACCAATGGCACTTTCGAGTACGCGCACACTGGTAGTTCCCACCGCTGTAATGTGTTTTGCGTGATTTAATTTTTCACAAGTCTTTGCCTGCAATTGGTACCATTCACTGTGCATGGCGTGCTCTTCAAGGTCTTCCGTTTTAACCGGGGCAAAGGTTCCCAAACCCACATGTAAAGTAACTTCTGTTTTAGAGATGCCTGATTTCCGCAAATCTTCAAGTAGTTCATCGGTAAAATGAAGGCCAGCCGTCGGGGCGGCTTTACTTCCGAGATCTTTTGCATATACCGTTTGATACTCCTCTGAAAGCGATTCGTCCTGCTCAATATATGGAGGGAATGGAGTGTGCTTAAAGGGTTCGAGTTCAGGAGCATCCAGATTACAAGAAAGCACCAGAGTTCGTAATCCATCTTCAGCAATATGGGTTACCTCTGCGGTGATGCCTTTGGCAAGCGATACCGTTCTTCCCAGCTTAAATTTCTTACCGGGACGTACCAAAGCTTCCACGGTATTGTTATTTCGAACAGTGGTTACAAAAAGTTCCTTTTTATCGTCATCAAAAAGCAACCGGCATTTTTCTACCTTGCTATTGTTTACTACAAGCGTGGTATTTTTGGGGAAATACTGACCGAGGTTATAAAAATAATCGTCAATTATTTCACCCGTTTCTCTGTTATAAATAAGAAGCCGGGCATGATCTCGTGGATGAGCCGGAGATTGGGCAATTAGTTCTTTTGGAAGGGCGTAATCAAAATCGGAGAGGGTAAATTTCATTTCAGCAGGCTCACCTTAATCCAGCGTAATCTCAAAGAAATTGGATTGGTTTGGCCTAACATAAACGGCCTGTTTCTTAATAACTCGAGAAGTATCCGTTATTATGATTTGCAGGCTGTCGGTGATGGCAAATCTTCCACCACTTTTGGAATTGAAAGCACGGTTTAATGCAAGATGAAGCGCGTCTAACGTAAATTTTCCTTGAGAATTAGTGAGGGCGAACGGAAGTGATTTTGGTAATAAGCTGTCGGGTTTATTCACCATAAAAAGGCTGCTATAAAGAGACGCTCGCTCCGATCGGATTTGGTATCCATACATCCCATTACTCAACAGTGAGTCAGGGATCTCTACAGAGTGCTCCCCCGATTGTAATGTATCTCGGAAGAAAGTAAGTAGTGGCTTTTGAGCACCATGATGAAAAAGTAAACCTTCATAAATTGATTCGTAGGGAGCATTAAAGCTGATGGCAATTTGAGCCTGAGATTCATTAATATTAAACCCACCCGGCTTAAAATTATTTCGGATATGAATATGAGCTTTATTCACCGGGTCGCCATTACTGGCAAGCACCACGCCTTCCACATCTTCATATACATCAGGGGTGCTATTCTTAAAACAGCCGGTGAGAAAAAGAAGCCCAATAAGAGCAAATACGTGTGTTAACTTCAAAATTATACCTTTATAAAAGTTTTTTGTTTTACAGTTTCGATGATGCCGGAAACGCCAATACCAATTTCGTCATGCAATTGGCGTTGGGTGCCGTGTTCTATTATACGGTCTGGGATGCCTAATATTTTAAGCGTTGGCCGTTTGGGTTTTTCTGCAATGTATTCAGCAACTGCGCTGCCAAAACCACCCAATTTTGTGCCATCTTCCAGCGTGATAAGGTGATCATATTCTTGACAAATCTCGTCAATCAATTCGGTATCCAACGGCTTAGCGAAACGCATGTCGTAGTGCCCAATCTCAATTCCTTCTTTTGAAAGCTGCTCGGCCGCTTCGGTTACGTATTTACCAATGGGACCAAAGCTTAAAACTGCGACCTGTTCGCCTTCACGAAGCCGAATACCTTTTCCTATTTCCATAGGCTTAAATTCTTTTCGCACATCCATTCCCGTTGCTTTGCCACGAGGATAACGAATAGCCCATGCCGCATCTTCGAAAGTGGAAGCCGTAAACATCATATCGCGCAGATCTTGTTCATTCAGCGGAGAGGAAATTACCATATTAGGGATGGCTCGCATGTAAGAGATATCATAAGCACCATGGTGGGTAGGTCCGTCGGCCCCAGCCAAACCGGCCCGATCAATACAAAATACGACCGGCAATTTCTGTATAGCAACATCATGCACCAGCTGATCATAGCCTCGTTGCAAAAAGGAAGAGTAAATAGCGCAAAAAGCTTTTTTACCTTCGGCAGCTAAACCGGCAGCAAAGGTGACGGCATGCTGTTCGGCAATCCCAACGTCAAACGCGCGCTCGGGAAAAGCCTCCATCATAGGTAATAAGCTGGAGCCACTGGGCATGGCCGGGGTCATACTTACAATGCGCTCATTTTTGGTCGCCAATTCAACAAGAGCATCCCCAAAAACTTCCTGATATTTAGGTACAGGTTTTGTGGCGGGAGGGTTTGAAAGTGATTTACCGGTTATCTTATCAAACGGATTGCTGGATGCGTGCCATTTAGTTTGCTCACGTTCGGCCGGGGCAAAACCCTTTCCCTTCACCGTTACAATATGAAGAAGTTTAGGCCCTTTTACGTCTTTGAGGTCTTCCAGCATTTTACGGAGCCCATCAACATCGTGCCCATCGGTTGGTCCGTAGTATTTGAAACCAAGTGCGCGAAATAACGAACCGGGAGTAAGTGCGGCGGTCATCGCTTTTTCCAGTCGAGAAGCTATCTTCCGCATTTTTTCACCGGCCGATTTAAAGTGCCCGAGCATATCGTACACATCATCCCGCATTTTATTGAACGTCTTGCTGGTGGTGATATCGGCTAAATATTCTTTGAGCGCACCTACATTGGGATCAATCGACATATTGTTGTCGTTCAAAATCACAAGAATATCGCTATTCATTGCGCCGGCATTGTTCATGGCTTCAAAAGCAAGTCCGGCGGTCATGGCTCCATCACCGATTACGGCAACCACTTTTTTATCTGATTGATCAAGATCTCGCGCAACCGCCATTCCTAAAGCAGCAGAAATAGACGTGCTGGAATGACCGACGCCGAACGTATCATATTCACTTTCCGAACGTTTTGGGAAACCGGAAATCCCCCCATATTGACGGTTAGTATGAAATACATTTCTACGCCCTGTTAAAATTTTATGCCCGTAAGCCTGATGCCCCACATCCCAAACCAGTAAATCTTTTGGAGTATCGTACACGTAGTGAAGAGCCGTCGTGAGTTCTACCACGCCCAAGCTGGCGCCAAAATGTCCGCCATACACAGATATCATATCGATGATATACTGGCGGAGTTCATCACATACATCCTGAAGCTGTTTTGGCTCCAATTTTTTTAAATCAGATGGGGAGTTGATGCCGGCAAGTAATTTCCCGGGGATTGGCTTTTTAAGCTCCATAACGTTTTATTTACTGCGTGTTTGCTTCGTTTACGTGCTCAATACGAAGTTCGGCTTGTTCAAGAATCTCGGTGCAAAATGTAGACATTTGAACACCCTCTTCATATAATTTAACAGAATCTTCGAGTGTAATCTCTTCATCTTCGAGTTGTTCCACTATGGATTCTAATTTTTTTAAAGCCTCTTCAAAGCTAAGTCGTTCCTTTTCTGCCATTCCTGTTTTTTTCGAGCCTTTGTTTAATGTTCTATAACTACCAAGGATACCGGTTTTTTGGGAAAAAGACATGTTTTGAAAATCCTCATTTCTAATCGTCTTCTGATGGTCGAAGATAACCTCCGCATAAACATGAGATATCCGCTTTATTAAAAGAGAGTCCGTAAATTTTAATAAAAGTTTGCAGGAGGATGTGAGTTGGCAATTCGCGCCCTGCCTTTTAAGATTTGAGAACTCAGTGTAACCTCATTCCCAATTTACTCTTTGAAGGGTTTTCCCATCTGAAGTAAATATAATGGCTTTTTCGAGGCTGGTGAATAAAAGCTTTGCATGAGACTGTTGTAAGCGGAGCAATGCTTCTTTATGAGGATGACGAAATTTGTTGCGTTTTGCCAGTGAAACGATGGCCACATCTGGGGTAACTTGTTCCAGAAAAGGAATGCTGGAGCTGGTACGACTTCCATGATGTCCCACTTTTAACACATCGGTATCTAAAAGATGTTCGTAGTCTTGAACAAGTCGCTTTTCCTCATCTCGACCGGCATCTCCGGTAAACAAGAATTCTGTTTCGCCATAAATCACATTTATCACCACAGAGTGCTCATTGGGGTCTGAATTATGCACCTGCCCATCAGGGCCAAGTACCAACATCAACATAGTGGGATCCAAGCTTAACACATCGCCTGAATGGAGCGATTTAACGGGAATGGATTTCTGACCGGCTAACTTCAAATAAGATTGATAAAGCTTAGAATCATAGGAATAACCTGAGTTGTAAATAGTGTCGATGGGAATTTCTTGAATCAAATCCGGAATACCTCCAATATGATCGGCATGAGGATGTGTGAGTATAACCGCATCCAGTTTTTGGATACCTACCGCTTTCAAATGTGGAATCAGAATTGATTTTCCACTGTTATATCTCGGACTCCAAATGCCGGCATCAATCAGAATGTGCTTCCCCGATGGCGTTGAAAGTAAGGCAGCATCTCCCTGACCTACATCAAAAAAAGTAACCGTTAGTTTTTTGGGTTGAAGGGTATGGTATAAACTAATCGCGCTCATTAAACATAAGGTTGCCAACAAGCCGGCCATCATTCTCCACCTTAAAGCCGCGATGCGCCAGCCGGTAATGGTGAAAATTAAAAATAGCCAGACGATAAAGAGCAGATGGCTCTTCAGGCTTGCGGTGGTCCAGGCCCAATCCCAGCCTGCTGCGGAATTCACAAAATGACTCATCCAGCCGAGAAAGAGATCGGAGGGAATGTTGATTATAAAACCAAGCGTAGGAAATACTGCTGAAATAAATAGCGCCAAAAGTGAGATAGGAACCACCAATCCCAGCAAAGGCACGAATAACGCATTGGCTATGGGACTCACCAACGAGATCTCTCCAAAATAAAAAACCTGCAACGGATATAAGCCGAATTGCACCACCAACGAAACAATGATTACCATTAGCGGTTTCCCAAACCAGCGGATTCGCAGCCAATATGGGAGAAGATGCTGGATAACGGGAAGAATAAGCAGAATGATTAATACCGCGGTGAAAGAAAGCTGAAACCCAATCTCAAATAATTGCGCTGGATTGATAATCAATAAAACCAACCCGGCTGCGGCGGTGAGGTTGATGGAGTCGCTTACTTTATGAAAGAGCTTGCCATAGGTTAGAAAACCGGCCATCACGGAAGCCCGAAGCACTGAAGCTGAGAATCCTGTGATACCGGCATAAATAAGAAGAATCAAAATAAGTATAGCCAGACCAATTTTGCTCCCGTGCTTTTTGGTCCAGAAGTAAGGAATAATAATCCAAAAAGGAGCGATTATAAATCCCACATGCAATCCGGAAACGGCCATAATATGAGATAAGCCGGCGCGAGCAAAAGCTGTTTTGGAATCGGAGTCCAAATCTTGTTTATAGCCGATGAGCAAGGCTTTGGCAATAGGCGCCGTTTCTTTACTAAAATTTTTCTCCACCAGTTTTAGGGCATGTTCTCGCCACCAAACCCATGCAAAAATAGAGCGGTTAGGAGTGACCTGCCGGAGCTGGTTTAACTTTATTTGAACGGATATGCTTTTCGATTTGAGATACTGTTTGTAATTGAATTCATAAGGATTTCTTTTTTCAGCAATGGGAATGATGGTGCCGGAAAAGTGAACTTTGTCACCAATTGTTGCTTTTTGGGAGGCTTCATCAGCCAGCACGCGAGCATGGTAAGATTGGGTGGATGAAATGGAACCTATCGCGGTAGAATCAATGGATACATTCCATCTAATTTTGCCTGTTGAGGTGGTGGAGATAGATAATATAGTTCCCGAAAGGGTGACTTCTTCCCACGGAGAGATTTCCAGCAGACTCACGGTTTCTGAATGGCCGCGCGTAGATTGGATGGCCATTCTGAACACGCCAAAGACGAGAATAATGAGCAAGAACAGAGAAGAAAAAATTCTGGACTGCAAGGGATGAAGATGGTTTTTGGTGAGCCATTCAGCACATCCGAGAATAGTAAAAAGCGAAAAAAGGAGAATGGAGCTTAATAGCAGTGATGGCTGAAAATGTTGAAAGAGAAGAATTCCCGCTATAAGTAAAAGCGTGATTCTTACCGCCGGATATCGGCTAAAGGGAAAGCGATATGAATTGCGAGTCTCCACATACGTAAGAGCGCCGAAAGGCTAATTCCTTACAAAAAAACTAAAAAAGGTAATTTGAACCTTCTATTCTTGAAATGATGGGATTTTTTACTGGTATAAAAACTGGCGGAATTCATCCACGCCCATGTAGCCGGTTTTTTTCTTGATCACATTTCCTTTTGCATCCAGAATTAAGGAGGTGGGAAAAACATAGGCCCCTTTGCTTTGGGCAAATTCCTGGGCAGAAATTTTTTGTCCGCTAAATTCAATAAGCTCTTCAGAGTTACCATCAACCCGTACAGGAATATAACTGGCATCCATCACTTGACGGACGGTGCTATCCGGGAAAACTTCCCGATCCATGGCGCGGCAGTATTTACAGCCTAGTTCAAAAACATTCACAAAAATCAGACGCTCGTTAGTGAGGGCCTGTTTCTGTGCCACGTGGATGGGAATCCAGTCTGGTGAGTTATCATGGGCGTTGGGCTGTACTTTAGTAAGGGATATGTAAGTAAAAATTCCCAAGAAAAGTCCCAAACCAATAAGGATAATTGCTTTCTTTTGCATAACAGTGAAGTGAAAAATTCAATGGAACGAAGACTTTGCTGAATCTCTAATCTTGCAAAGCCTGCTAAAAATACGAAAAAGTTAGACCTTTATTAGCGTGAATGAATTTAAAATGAATAAATCTGAGTTTAAATAAGATGTGCGATTTAAGTTGCAGGGTTTTGGATTCTTTCGTCGGTATAACAGTATTTAAATCGATCATAGATTTTAAAGTTAAACAGCTATAAACAGATTTCTTTACCTTCCTGAAAAAGACGATGTATGAAAGAAAGAGATTCTTACCGCTTAGGTGATGTGAAGGTTACGATAACCGAAACGGAGAAGCCCAACAAACTCAAAGTAGATTGCTTTGATGGTAAATATCACTCCGATTTTACGGTGAGTGAGTATGAGTTTAAAAACTACCGCCGTTTAATGAATCAGAGGATTACGCTGGCGTACAAAGAGGTGGATGATTAGGAGCGCTTAAACTCCCGATACAATTAGATAAACCACAATAAAGCTACACGCCGATAATACTGAGCCCACCAAATACATTACAAGCAATCCGAAGCAGCTGAAATTTCTCTGACAGTACCGTTGGCTAACAAGCATCAATTTTTCAAAACAGTCTACAAGGTGTAGGCATTCAAGAGAGGAAAAGCTATGCACATTTATCGCCGTGCACGAAGTTCTGAGGAGCTAAAAAATCCCGCCCAGTTTTAAGCTGTCGGGTTTGTTTTTTGAATAACTGTTTCCAATATACGACGGAAACGGTGCCTCAACCAAATCTAATCTATTATGTATAACTAATAGCAAGTAATGATAAATAATCTGTAGCTTGTGATAGCTAATATGTAATCAAAAAAAGATAAAAAAGAAGATTCATGCCAAAGAAAATAGGTGATTTAACACTGTATTCGGTAGATGATATGCATGAACAGCTTGGCATCTCAAAAATGACGCTGCGCACTTACTTAAGAGAAGGCCGAATTAGAGGCCGAAAGCTGGGGGTAAGTTGGTTTGTAACCGAGCAAGCTATTCGCGAATATTTTGACGAACCTCATGAGCCTTCATCTGTCACAAATCCAAAAAATAAGAAACAGTATCGGTATATTGTACAAGGTATAAACGACTTGGTTAGCGAGACCGAGCCCTGCGAAACTATTGATGAGGTGATCAAAACAATTAACGAACAAGCTATTATTAGTTTGTTTCAAGTTCGGGTGGTGGATAGGCAAACCGATGAAATCACAGAAATTATTAAAGCACGAGATTTTTTAGAACGCTATGCTTAAAATCAAAGAAACTGGGCTGGAGGAGTTCTCTTTTGGCGAAGAATCGGATGATCAATTTTATGTTTTGGTCAACAAAAAAATCAGTCCAAATAGAATAGACGTACAGAAACTGGGGCGGGCCAATCCCATGAAGTTTGATCAGGTACTCAACGAAATGGGCTGCTTGATTATGTTGAATGGTATTGAAGTGGCTGAACTTTGCATGCGTGGTGATCTGGACAATGAAAACCTCCATGAAAGTATGTACGAATTGGCTCGCGAAGAAGGGCTAATTCGGTAGGTTCTTTTGCAGCACTTCATGTGTTCATATTCTGTACACTTTTCATAATTATATTACTGTGATATCCGAAATCAGACCTA
>JBDNFJ010000102.1:0-3949 GCA_041689895.1 Gracilimonas sp.
CAAGTAGCGGGTTTTTGGTGATAGCTAATTGCTTTATGCAGGGAGATACCGCATCTGCATTTTGCTTCGCTACCTTTGTGCGGTATGACGGGGTGGTTTGGTTGGTTGTTTTCCTTTTCCTGCCAACCCTTGGAGGGCTCAGACCATTTGGGTTTGCACTTAGCAAGAGGTAAAAGCCCTCCAAGGGTTATGCTAATCGCGCTTTGCATCACGCTAATCCTTTTCCCGTAGGGGCAATTCATGAATTGCCCCTACGGGAAGGCCGTATCTTATCTTACGGCTACTTAATGCATCGCACTTTTTTCCATTTGAACCTTGATTCGTAGGATTGAAGGAAGTACTTGAGTAATCCTCAAAGCTCAACTACACCGTCACCTCGCACTTGATGCAGGGTCTCCCTGACAGCGTTGGTCGCTTTATGCAGGGAGATACCGCATCTGCATTTCGCTTCGCTACCTTTGTGTGGTATGACGGGGCGGTTTGGTTGTTATTTGTCATGCAACGTGGAGCACTGGAAGCCGGAGCTTCGTAACGAGGCCTATAAATAGAACAAGTGCGTTATCAAGAATTCTTAGAAGGGTCAGCTTCTTCCCGCTCCTGGAGCTGCTTCAAAAGCTCAAAATAATTCTCGATGAGTCGCTGGTAGTCAGGGGAGTATTTGGTAAAATTTGGATCATTTAGACGACTACGAATTTGTTTCTCTAACTCTTCGATGGTGAGTTCCGGCGGACGGTTTTGGCGATACTCTTCGGCGGTGGTAGCCTCGCGCTTGTCTTCTTCATCGCGTTCTTGGAGGGCTTGTTCTGCTTCCAACATGCGTGATAAAATATTCTGCTGTCGTTTAATCATGACCCGATCGGTAGAGCCTCCACGAAGATCATTGATGGTATCTTCCATGTCCTCGATCATGCGCTGCAGTTCGCTTCCAACCTTATCGCCGCCCATTTCTCCCTGTTGCTGTATTTGTTGCAACTGTTTACGGATTTTATTTTGCTGTTTTGCCATCTGACTCATCCGCTCCATTTGATCCTGGGATAGCCTGTCACCCTGAATATCATTAATCATATCTTGCATCATCTGGTTGAGCTGCTGCTGTTGTTGGCCCATTTCCTGAAGCTGTTTCATCATTTGCTGCATCGACATTCCCCCGCCGCCCGGTCCGTCTCCCTGCGAATTTTGCAGTTGTTCCAGTAAGTTGGCCACCATAAACGCGATATCATTAATACCACCTAAAGCCTGCCGAGAGGCAACAGAAGACTGGTTTTGGTTTCGTTCAGACATTTGCTTCAGCGAACTTTCCAAACGATTCGCAACTTCCACCTTCTTCTTATTGATTTGATTGGAGAACTGAGGGATTTCGGATGAGAGTTGAAACAGAGAGTCAGAGATGGAACCGAAAATATCCTCCACATTCCGCTGATTTCGAGCATAATTTATGTAGGCTTGGCTACGATTTTCTGTGGAAGCTACCAAAGTCGTCAGATCCTCCTGTTCCAGCGATAAATCGAGCAGAGAATACAGCACATACTGCAAGCCCGCCACATTGATATTCTTTTGCTTCTGTTGCATTTGCTGCATCAAAGCTTGCGTTTTCTCGGCAAGCTGCTCATATTTTTGCTGCCGTTGGCTTTTCTCCTGTCCCTCCGTATCCGAATTTTCCTCACCGGATTCCAATTCCTGTTTCATATCCTTTGAAAGCTCATCCAGCTCTTGCTTAGACTGCTCCTGATATTTCTGGATTTCTTTTTCGTTTTTCTTTGAGGCATTTTCTGTCAAAGATTCGAGCTGCTCTTTCAGCTTTTGATTTTCTTCTATCGCTTTTTCAAGCTGTTGTTGATTTTTCTCAGACTCTTTTTCTCCATCCGCTTTTTGCTCTTTTTCCTTCCGCGCCATGTCTTCAAAAGACTTGGCCAGCTTATCAAGATCGGAATTCAACTTAAGCTGCTTAAATAAATCGATGGTTCGCTGCAGGCGCTCTTTATACAACTCTTCATTGAACTCGATCTGCTCCATGGCTTTTCGCATTTGCTCGGGATTCATTTTGCCCATTTGCTCCTGCATTTTCTCCATGGCTTCCTTAAAAGCAGGATCGTCAATCTCTTTCATTAGCTTCTGAAGCTCATCATAAGCTTTCTGGGTTTCCTCAGAAAGCACATCATCTTTACTCAAGTCCTTCTTGAGCTCTTCAAATTTCTCATTCAATTCGTTGATCTTTTTCTGAACTTCTTCCTGCTGCTTTTGAGCCTGCTCAAGCGCCCTTTTTTCCTCATATCCGGTTTTTTCCGGATTGTCTTTCATCTTCTCTTTAAACTGCTCGTACTGGTCTTGGGTTTGTTTGAAGGCTTCCGAAATATCCTCAAGGTTGGATGAAACATCATTTTCCTTTTCGTCGATATCCTCGAAATAATATACCAGTGAAGGAACTTCCAGCTTTATAACCTGCGATTGGGACGATTTGTATCCATTATATCCATCGTTATCTTTTACAGTGATCCAGAACGAAAGCTCATCCTGTGGCTTTAGCTCAAATTCTTTTAAATCCCATTGAAAAGGTTGAAGTTTACCTACTTCAGGAGCTTTGAGCTTCTTTTTCCCGGCCAAAGGTTTCTCAACATACGCCTGCTTTAGTTCAAAATTTAGCACAGCCGAAGTGAGTCCAAAATCATCGGTAGCACGAAACAGCAGGTTTATTTCCTTGGGGTTGCCTTCTTTGATGAATTCAGATGGTTCCACGAGTTCCACCAACGGGTATTCGTCCGCCTGTGGAGCTATAATAATCTGAAATGGGTTTTTATTGGTGAGGCCGTTTTCATCTTCTATATAAAAGCGTAAAGTGTCCGCCTTTTTAACAGGAATTTTATAGTGAAAGGTGCTGTCATCATTCACCGTAATATCTTGGGGCTCTTGATGTGCAAATAGCTGAAGGGACGAAATGGATTTATTGATGGTTCCGCTAAGCTTGATATGCGAACCTTCATACGCACGTATTTGAGACATGGGATACGCAACGGTATTAGAATCGAGTCGGGTATAGGAAGGGGGGAAGATAGTGGCTTGCAGTTTGTTAAATCGAGGACGCAATTGGACGTTGGCGTGATATACTTCACTTTTGTACCCATCCATTTCAACATAATACTGTAAGGCATTATTCAGGTCTTGTGGAATGGAAGTGAACGTGTTATCGGAACCTTCCATCGCTCGGGTTCGATAATTTTTCTCTACGGTTGTTTTTACTTTAAGCTGAACGTCCTTCGCAATTTTTTCACCTTGAAAAATAATTTTGGCCTGAAAAGAACTTCCTTGCTCAATGGTTACATTTTTAGGTTCAATCCGATAGGAATAGGGATTTGGTTTTGTATATGCTTTCCAGAAAGCAAAAGTCCGATGAGTAGCAGCTTCAAAGTTCAAAGAGGTGATGGCAAACACGAGAATGATGGCCATGCTAAAGCTCACCAGTTTTTTATAGGCGGTGGCACTTTCGGCCTGTTTAATATATTCCTTTAAAACAAGCTGGAGGCGTGCCGGTTCTATTTTGCTGAGGTTCTGGAGAATAGCCGCATCAATCAGTGCCTGGTTCCCCTGTCCCGACTGCTCCAAATCCAGCGTGTCTTTTAATTCGGGGAGATTGCTTTTCCGGCTAAATTGGCGATAAAATGCTTCGTAAGTTTCAATCTCTTTGGTACGATGCCCCATCCAATAAGCATATCCCGAAGCGGAAACCAGCAAAAATAAAAGAAGAGATTTCGTGGGGATGGATAGATAAAGGACGTGTTCTGCGATCACCAGTGTCGTTAATCCGGCAAACAGAATCAATAAAGCCTGAAGCAGAATACGGCCCTTTTTTTTGGAAGTAAGCGAGGTGTATGCAGCTTTTAACTGCTGCTGAACCTGCTTGGTTTTGGTATGTTGTTCGGAATGAGGCATACATTAAATTAAGGAGTAGAAGAAG
>JBDNFJ010000103.1:0-8910 GCA_041689895.1 Gracilimonas sp.
AGGGCAACTTACATACAAGCTCTCAGGTCTGCTGACGCACATGACTATGAATTATTGATAGATTTTGTAAGGAGTTAAAATGTTATTTAACGCAAAGAATGGCAAACAAGCTGGTCTGGCTTAACTTACTGTCCATTTTTTGTAGTAATTACACAACGTATGCGTTATACTCCCCCAACTACGGGAAAATATATATTGGATACTCTTCTAATGTACCTGCTCGTATGCTCTCCCATAATAAACTGGCCAAGAAAGGTTGGACGGTGGAATATCGTCCATGGAAACTTGTACATAACGAGGTATTTGAGACCAAAGCGGAAGCCATGAAACGAGAGCGACAGTTGAAATCAGCCCAAGGGCGAAAATTTATTTGGAGTTTGATAGCCGAAGACCGGAGTGAAAGATAGCTCGTCGGGCTCATATCTGCCGGCTGGCGGACGTAGGTTCGATCCTACTATATCCGCTACCACTATGATACCGCGCAAACGAAGCGGAGCGAAGTGAAGATGCTGTATCTCCACGAATAAACCACACATGCTGGCAGGGAGACCCCGCATCAAGTGCGAGGTGACGGGTGTGGTTGAATTTATAGGATAAATCAAATACATCCTTTAATCCCATAAATCAAGGTTCAAATGGAAAGACAAAAAATATACAATTTTGCACGAAGCCACCTAATCGTCATTCTTGCGGACCTGTCCCGAAAAGCTTATCGGTGAGACAGGAATCTGGATGTTTAACAACGTATGTAATTCAGAAACTAGTCCTATCCTGAAAAATGTATCTATCGGTTAAATAGAAAGGCTTCTTGTAACTTTTAAAGTTATCGAAGAATAATCCTATATAAGCTATCCTAAAATCCGGTTTATAGGCCATGAAATGTTCAAGAGGGAGGGAAGTTGTATTTTAAAGGCTGCGGCTACTTTTGACCATTGTAGATTCGATAATCTCATCTTGAATGAATAATTAAATCGTGTGGAAAAACACGAGTTTTGATCGCGAAATAGGTAGGCTATAAATGATGGTGGTAACAACTGGATATAAAAAAAGCCCTCAACTAAGTTGAGGGCTTGAAAATCAAACTACTAAACTAATTGAATTAGTTATTTGTAGTAGTCATTTTGAACCATATTGGAGTTTGCATCCATCTCAGATCTTGGAATGGGAAGGGCAAGAATAGAACTTCCATATGTAAGATCCGCTCCGGTAGCAAAGTCATATTTACCTGTATTTATAAATGGAATATCTTTTCCATTTCTAAGCAGGTCGAAATAACGTTGGCCTTCCATAGCCAGCTCTAATCTTCTTTCAGCAAGTACTTCGTCAGGAGAACCGGCTAAATAAACGGTACTGCTTCCACGAGTACTTGAAAGATTATTGATGATTATTAATGCGTTTGCACGGTCAGTACCATTATTACGTCGCGTATAGGCTTCTGCTTTATTCAACAGAACTTCAGCATAACGAAGAATGCGTACGTTGTCTGATCCTAACTCATCCACGTATTTACCGGTCATGCGATAATCACCGTGGTTTGAGGTTGTACCTGCAGTACTGTCAGCAAGCAAGCCAAGACGCGCATCAGATGCATCGTAGGCGTTATATAGGTCAGGAGTAGCTTCTACGTCCCCATAGTTGCTTGCAGTATACATGCGAGCAAGGTTATCTGTACCTGTTCGGTCACTATTAGTAAATACAGCTTCAAACAGAGATTCTGGTCCGGAACCGGAAGCCCAAGCAGAGGCTAAATCAGCGGCTGCAACTAAGGAGTAATTACCGGAGTTGATAACCACATCAGCGGCTGCAATGGCTTTGTCAAATTCACCTGTATATAGGTAGTAACGAGACTGTAAGCCTTTAACAGCATAGTAGTTCATGTAACCAGGGGTGCCTGCATCCATAACTGGATCCATCATAGCCACAGCGTCTGTGAAGTCTTTACCAATCTTGGTCCAAACGTCAGCAGCAGGCTCACGCGCAGGGTACAGGTTTCCTTCGTTATACGTAGTTATGTAAGGAATACCCAAACTACCACCAGCAAACTGCTCTCCAAAGTTGAACAAAAGGTTCATGTGGGCAAAAGCACGAAGTGCAAGTGCCTGTCCTTTCGCGTACTTAACTGCCGGTGAAGTTGGAATATCCGCATTAATGGCAACATTGGCAGTAGCAATGGCACTATAGAAAGTATTCCACATGCCGGAAGCATAGCCACTGTTAATGGTGAAATTAACCGCAGATTGTGGTTGAAATCTACCGGAGAAACCATTTGAAACAGCATTATCTGACATGGCAGCAGTGCCGGCTACATAATCCCGGCCATATACTGAAATACCATTTAGGTAGTCGTGAACTCCTAAAACGGCTGCTTGTAAGTCACCAACAGTCTGGATTGCTGTATCAGTAGGTTTGTTTTGATCTACTGAGGGCTCCAAAAAGTCGTCGCAGCTTGTACTAATACCTGCTAATAAAAGCAGTGCAAGCGTATATTTAAATATGTTTTTCATTATAATATTCTTTAAAAGTTAACTTTTACACCGAAAGTAAGAGACTTCAGCGGAGCAGCTTGTAAGCTGGTAAATCCACTGGCTTGTACTTCGGGGTCGTATTTAAGATCATCATCAAAGACATACGTCCAGAGGTTCTGTCCTACAAAATATACGGTGGCAGATTTAAGCCCGATTTCTTGTAAGTATTTAGCAGGAACATTGTATCCAATGTTTACGGTCTTAAGTCTTAAGTAATCTCCGTCGTATAGGTATCGGGTAGAAACCTCGCGGTTACCGTCTACAGCTCCATCGGAGTTGGTATGATTACCCCACATAGGACGTGGATTTTCTGCTTTGGTATTGCTCGGAGTCCAGTAATCCGCTTGACGAGCGTACTGACCAAATGAGGCCGCATAAAGCCCATCTGAACGCATGTAGCGAGCCCAGTTGTCATATACCTTGTTCCCAAATGAGTAATAAAGATGCGCACTGGCATAGAAGTTCATGAAGTCGAAACGAGTGTTAACTCCACCAAAAGTGGTTGGAAGCGCACTGGCACCCTGATAGTACTCATCAGCATCGCTCCATGCATTAGTGGTTGTTCTTCCACCATTACCATCATCTTTGTACCATAGCGGGTCACCGTTTGCTTCGTCAACGCCGGCCCATTCTTTCATGTACCATGCGTTCACTTCGTAGCCGGATACCGCTTGGTAACGCGTGCTGGTTTTAAGCTCGATATCGGCACCGGTACCGTCCTTAGGAAGTGTGGTAACTTCGTTTTTAAGGGTACTGAAGTTACCGCCCAAGTTCCATTTGAAGTCTCGGGTACGCACTACATCAATGTTGGCTTCAATCTCAATTCCCTGGTTGTATAGTTCACCAATATTTTGAGTTTGTGATGAATGTCCCGAGGTACGAGAAAGGGGAACATTAAAGAGTAGATCTTTACTGTCTTTACGGAAGTAGGTTATGTTACCTGAAAGCTTGCTTAAGAGTTCGAACTCAACACCAACGTCAAATGAGTTGGCTGTTTCCCAAGTAAGAGCTTTATTCCCTAACTGTGAAGGATAAATAGAAGCAACATCGTTATAGCTTCCAAAACCAACAACCGCTTGGTAAGAGTTTAGAGATACAGAAGCGTTACCTGTTTTACCGTAAGAGGCACGTACTTTCAAGAAGTTTAAGAAATCCATGTCTTTCATGAAGTCTTCTTCGGTAAGTACATAACCTAAACCAAGAGCCCAGAAAGAACCCCATCGCTTATCTGAAGCAAAACGAGAGCTACCTTCGTAACGGAAACTGGCATCGGCATAAATTTTACCTTGGAAGCCATAATTAAGTAATCCTGTGAAAGATTGAACGGCCCAATCGCGGGTAGAAGAACCTACAAACTGTGGGGAGGCCGTTGTGTTTAGGTTAATGAGGCCGGGAGCCGCAATACCTTCACCATAACCTTCCAGGTAGTAGGCGTAGTTACGCTGGCTTTCACTAATACCTTTGAAAGTAAAGTTATGATCTGCGTTAGGAACCCAGATATAGCTTATGATATTTTGCCATACATAGTTAAAGTTACGGTTGGTGATATCATCTACCGAACCTTTTTCAGCATCCGAATCCCCATAAAAAATATTATTGTAATATTTTTCTTCCGTGAGCAGATAATCTGCCGCGAAACGAGTAGTGAACATAAGATTCTCAGCTATATTCACGTCTATCTTGGTATTGTTCATAACACGATAGTTTCTCTTACGCGTAATATCGTTGTTCTGAGTATATACAGGGTTGAAAATACTAACATTAAGATTATCAATATTAGGACTACCATCTGCATTGAAAGCAGCATCTGTTGGCAGCATGAAGTACTGAGCTAATACCGGGCTACCAAAGTATCCCCCACCTTCAAGAATACCTTGTTGCTCTACAAATGAACCTTTAAAAGAGTTTTGAATCTTCACACGGTCATCTAATTTGTGTGAGATATCTAAGGAACCAGACATACGGTCTAAACTTGAACCAATTAATTGGCCTTCCTGACCAAAAACGCCAGCAGAAGCATAGAAGTTGGTTACATCGTTACCACCGCGAGCTGAAAGCGTGTACTCTTGCTGTATGGCATTGTCTTTTTGAACAACATCACTCCAGTCGGTATCCGTTGTTCCGTCCCAGATTCCGAAGCCGTCAATAGCACCGGTACCGGTAAAGCCAGGGCCAAAAGCGCCTTGGAGAGACCCGAAGGTGTTAATAAGAGCGTCATCGATGAATTGAGCATAATCAGGTGCGTTCATTGCTCCTTCACCTTCAATGGCACGACTGTTAATACCACGTTGTGCAGTAACAGAATAGGTAGTTGCACCAGCACGACCAGTCTTAGTCGTAATAACCACAACACCGTTGGTTCCGCGCGCACCGTAAGGAGCGGTAGAAGCCGCATCTTTAAGAATGGTGAGAGACTCAATGTCGGAAGTGCTAATGCTAGAAAGTACGCCTAAAGAACTGGTTGCTCCAGAGGACGCATTTGAACCACTAATAACAGGAACGCCATCAATTACAAAAAGAGGGCTTACGCCTGCGTTAACAGAACTAATACCACGAATACGAATTTGCTGAACCGCACCCGGAGTACCGGTAGAGGCTGTTACAACAACACCCGCAGCACTACCTTGCAGTGCTTGACCAACAGAAACAACCGGAACACTTTCCAGCTCTTCGGCAGACACGGAAGAAACGGTTCCCGTAAAGGCCTGTCGGTCGATAGTACCAAAACCGGTAACAACCACCTCATCCAGACCTACGAGGTCAACGGAGAGTTGAGCGTCTAGCGTAACAGTGCCGGAGCCGATTTCAACAGTAGAATTAAAATTTTTGAAACCAACATAAGAGATGGCAACAGCATAGGTGCCTGCGGGGATATTATTAATGGTGTACATACCATCGATATCCGTTTGGGCACCTTTTTGAATGGATTGAATATAAACAGTGGCACCAATTAAGGCTTCACCTGTTCCCGTATCGGTGATCTTACCTGTTAATGTACCGCTTTGTGCATAAGCACTGGCAGACACTAGCATAGCAAGCATCAATAAATGTAGCTTTTTAAACATAGTAGCGTTTATTTAGTTATTAGATTAGATAGAAGTAATAGTGAATAACGGTCAGTTATTCGGAAAAATTCACTTTGTATCAATTTGACTGAATATCAGTAGATTACCCTATAAAACAAAACATAAATTAAATAAACATGATTTAACCTATTGGCTAAGTGAAAGAATAGACCCATCGTGCCAAGCTTGTATCTGGTGGTACTGTAATCCAAACAGATCATCAGAACGGCGTAGAATAAAATTATTGAATGGAAATTTGATGTTACCGAACCTACTGTCTTTGAAGTAGATGCTGGGCACGCTGTTACCGCTGTCAAACTCATAGAACCAAGTCATTTCGCCGAAGCCATCTTCTGTATAAAGTGGCGGGCCAAACAGTATATATATCATCCCCGGATCTGTTTTCCAGCCTTCTTTATAGTTGGAAAACTGAATGTTTGCCTGTTCTACACGTTCATAATACATCCTAATGATTGTCCTTGCTTTTGGTATATTTTTAATATTATTGAGCCAGTATGCGTCAATTGCTGATTTTAGAGAATCCTCTGATTTAATTTGTAAAAGTTCGTTATAATCCTTGTAGGACATAAGGTAAACGAGAGGACGTGCTAGTTCCCGAGCGGTTTTAATTTGTGGGAAATTGATGCTTTTGATAGAAAAATCGCGGACTTCAAAAAATTGTTTGCCCGATTCTGTGCGCGCATCCACTTCAAACCGATAGTTTCCTCGTTCCAAATCAAAGAAGCTATTCTCAATACTCACATTCCCTTTTGTGTTTAAATTCCGGAGGCTTGATTGGATAATTTCCTTTTCTGTATAATCCAACCCATGATAGATAAGGCTGGAATTACGTGCTTTTCGAGCACTCATAGGGCGGGCAGGCGCGGTATCTGCTTTAAACTTAATTAGCTTGGTTCTTATTTCGAGGGGTTCGTTGGTAAAGCCATTGGTTAATTGAAAGGTAAATTTTAGAGAATCAAAGCCTGTATTTACATGATACCCGTTAACTGCAGTAAAGGGGCTCTCATCGTTTCTTTTCTGAAAGAAACGCACGCTGCTTATAAACACATCTTGCGCATCAGGGTCAGGAACTTCGAGCTTTTCTTGTGTGGTAGATTGCTTGCCTGAGTGTAAATCGGTTATTGCCACGCGTACCGTATATTTACCGGGGGATAATGAGAAGGCTTTGTGGAGGCGAATTTCTTCTTGCTCATAATAGTTTTGATCAGCACTTCTCACAAAATCCATTTGATAGGCTTGGTTAACCACCTTTTTTTTAGCCGAATTATTGAACTGAATATTAATGATGGTTTTAGCTATCAGGGAGTCTTGCCTCCGTTTAAATATCAGGCTATTCTCTAAAATTGTTATGAATACAAGACCTTGAGTTTGCCCGCTTTCCGTTACATTGGAGGAGGTAGTTGCTGTAAAAAACGGGAGTCCTAAAACTGGCACATCAATAGCTCCAACCTTTGCTTTCCCCGTGTATGAATTAGAGCAAGATACCGAAGTAACTAAAAAAAATCCTACCAGCAAAAGTGCATAGTATTTTACTGTGCTATGTGAGGGGAGTATATTGGACATAATAATATAGCGGGTATCTCTTATAAGTTATAAGTGAGAATGCTGCCAATTCGCCAACGCTCCTGTTGTTGGTACTGGATATTATAATAATAGGCATTGCGTTGAAGCAAATAGTTATAAAATGGGTAGAACTTTGAATTTAGTTTCGTCTGTTTAAACAGGAAGTTCTTCTCCGGATCCGATTGATTATAAGAATAGGACCAAACCATCTCATCCGAAAAACTGTCGCTATACCAAGGGGGGCCAAAAAGGATATATATCATCCCAACATCAGTTTTCCAGCCTTCTTTGAAATTCGAAAATTGTTTATTGGCCTCTTCCACACGCTGATAATATAAGGAGATCACATTTTTAGCGATTCTTGAGTTCTGAATATTTGATAACCAAAACCGATCAATGGCTTTCTTTAGCTTCTCAGGGTCTTCGATAGCCATTAGTTCTTCATATTCATCTTCATCCATCAGGTAATAAAGAGGTCGGGCCAATTCTTTTGGAGTCTTCAGAGAGGGATAATTAGGACTTTTTATGCTAAAGTCACGGGCTTTATAAAGTTCATTGTCTTCTCCTTTATTGGAAGTTACTTCCAACCGATAGTTGCCAATATCAAGATCTGTGAAAATGAATTCGATGTCTACACTTCCAGGTTGTAAAAGTGTTCGGGTAGAGCGTTGAACCACTTCATATTCGTCATAGTCTAACCCTTTGTATTGAATACTGGACGAAGTGTAATTCATGAAGTGCATCGGTCGGGCAATAGTAGTATCCGATTTAAACTTAAGAAGGCGGGATTCAAGCTGAAGTGGTTCCTCGGCTTTATTGTTTGTTACCTGGAATACAAACTTAAGTGAATCAATACTGGATTGTAGGTCATAGGTAGTAGCCTGATGGAAGGTTGATTGATTTTCGGAATCTGTGGAATCTTTTGCCATCACACGAATTTCAGTAACGTGAGAGGTAGTGTCATCCGGATCGGGAATGGAAGTTTGTAGAGTCCGGACAGATTGTTTACCAGAAGCCTTGTCCATGACGATCGTTTTAACCATATAATCTCCGGGACTTACTTCAAAGATCCGTTCAAAGCGGTATACATCTTGGCTGTTGATAATATTTCCGCTTTTCTTTTCTAATGTTTCTTCGAAATCAAGTCGCTTTACAACCTGATCTTCCTTTTCATCGGAGATTTTCTGGAGAGCAATTTCAACATAGATATCAGCACTGTAAAGGTCTTCTGTTTTTGTGTAGACCAAACTTCCATATACAATATCCCCGGAAACTATGATGGTAGGGGAATTATTATCATTTATATGGCCGGTAACGGCTAACCTGAGTTCAGGAAAACCCGGTTGATAATTAAACCCTGATCCATGGTCAATTTCATCGATGTAACTGTTAGAACAGCCCACAGTATATAAAGCTATACACGCAAATATAAATAGGGCTTTGTATGGGGCTCGTATTGATTTCAAATAATGCATTCAGTAAAAGTATAAGTTCGTCGGAATGTCGTAGAATATCTAAGCGGATTCAATTTTAATTACAAACACAACTTTTCCAAACATAGGTAACAAGTTAAGGAGGAAGTGTGCTAAAATGGTAACCGATAGCATACTCAACCCTATAACCAAAAATTGTCTTGAATTATTATTGACAGAAAGTATAAACAAAAAAAAAGGCCAATTAATTAAAATTGGCCTTTTCGATCGTTGAATTATATCAATTCTTTATTGATCCCACCA
>JBDNFJ010000104.1:0-17662 GCA_041689895.1 Gracilimonas sp.
CTGCATTCCGCTCGAAAGGACAAATCGGGGGTGTATTAGTTTTTTAGTTTATCAAGCATCCGAGGCATGCAAGAGCAAGGTCACTGGAAGCTGGAGCTTCCCAAAGGCATTACGAAGCAGGAGCTTCGTAATGAGAGCACCCAAATCACTCCCCACCCAAAAGTCATCCCTGTGAAGACAGGGATCTAAATGTTCGTGTGAATTCATGAACTGATTTCAAGCTTTGAACCTGATTACAAAGGCCCAGCTTCGTAATGAGGAAAACACCCCGTCATGCCGCACAAGTGTAGCGAAAGCAGATGCGGTATCTCCATAATTAAAGCAACCAGCGCTAACAGGGAGACCACGCATCAAGTGTGAGGTGACGGGCATTGTTGGATTTTGGAGGATTAATCAGGCACATCCTTTAATCAAGTAAATCATGGTTCAAATGGAGCAAGAGAGAAATGAGAAATTAAGAACCCACCCATTAATTCTAATCTTTTATCATCCCAAAGATTGTAGAACAATACATATATTGGTTACTTCTGAGTCGCTAACTTTAATCAATCCAACCACTATGAAACGTTTCCATCGCACTGCTTCTCTGGTGATGCTCCTATTTTTTACACTGAATCTTACCACACAAAGCATTGCACAAGATAAAACTGAATTCACGGATATCCGCGACGCCCTTTTCTCTGGCAGACAACTTAGCGGAAATAGCGGTCCAAGTAACGTGGTTTGGATTAACAACGGAGAACAATATTCCTACACTCAGATGGATGCTGAAACACGCGCATCTCAAATCCGTTCTTACGACCCAATTAGCGGAGAGGACAAACTCATTTTTGTAAACACCGATTTTAAAACCCCCGCCACCGATCAAGCGTTTCAGTACAACTCATTCCAGTGGACGGCTGACTCAAGGTTTATCGTTTTTCAGTCCAACTTTCGTCCCGTATATCGAAACTCCGGTGTTTCTGATTACTATTATTTTGAAGTCAAATCTCAGCAGTTAAAGGTATTGGTCAAAGATGCTATGACTGCCGAGCTTTCTCCGGATGGATCTAAAGTAGGTTATGAACGCGAGGGAGACTTGTACGTTTACGATCTCTCAAAAGGGAAAGAAACACGGCTCACCAATTCAGGAAAAGAAAATTTCTATAACGGCCGTTTTGGTTGGGTTTATGAAGAAGAATTTGGGATGGTTCAGGCCTGGAGCTGGTCGCACGACAGCAAGTATATCGCCTACTGGCAAACGGATGAGCGCGATGTAAAGCGATTTGTATCCACCGATTATTCGGGCACGTATCCTGAATATGTTGAGATTCCTTATCCTAAAGTGGGAGCCAAAAATCCATCTATTAAGATTGGCGCAGTGAACGTAGAGAATGGTAAAAAAGCCTGGATGAATTTAGATTTGAAAGATGGCTACGTGCCGCGAATTTACTGGACCAGCCATAAAGCATCGCTGGCGGTGGTTTGGCTAAATCGTGCGCAGAATGAAATGAAACTGCATTTCTTTGATGCTAACACCGGAAAAGGCAGCCTCATTATGGAAGAAAAAAATGAGAAAGGTTGGATTGACGTATATGACTTTTTTGCCGGCGTAAATGATTATTTCTCCTTCCCAAAAACGTTGGATCAGTTCTTCTGGGTATCGGAGCGAGATGGCTTCAATCACATTTACCGATATGATTATTCAGGGAAACTCCTTAATCAGGTTACCCATGGAGATTGGGAAGTAGCCAACATTTATGCCATCAATCCCGAATCCCATTACGTATATTTCTCCTCCACCGAAGAAAGCCCGCTTGAGCGGCATTTGTACTCCATTAAATTTGATGGCTCCAATAAGCAAAAGCATACCACTAAGCCCGGCACCCATTCCATCAACATGGATGAAGAGGGTAAATATTATATCGACAGCTACTCCAGCATCGACACCCCGCGACAGGTAGAACTTTGGTCCACCGCTGGCGATATGCTCAAGAAGTTGGAAAGCAATGAAGCCGTTACTGAATACGTAGATCAGCACGTATATTCACCCAAAGAGCTGTTTTCTTTCACCACTACCGATGGGCAGCAGCTGGATGGCTCACTTATAAAACCAATCCATTTCGATCCAAATAAATCGTATCCCCTTATCCTAAATATTTATGGAGGACCGGGAGCACAAGGCGTTTATAATTCGTGGGAAAGCAACGGATGGGCACAATGGCTTGCTCAAAAAGGATATGTAATTGCTAATGTAAACAATCGTGGAAGCGGTGGTTACGGTGGCGAGTTTGAGAAAGTTGTGTACAGAAATCTGGGCCATTGGGAAGCGCATGACTTTGCAGAAACAGGTACTTATCTGGCCGAACACTTTCCATGGGTTGATGTTGAACGCATCGGAATTAGAGGCCACAGCTATGGCGGATATATGAGCAGTTTCGCCATTCTTACGCATCCAAAGGTGTTTAAAGTTGCCATTGTGGGCGCGCCCGTTACCGACTGGCGCTTATATGATACTATTTATGCTGAGCGTTATATGGGGTTGTTGGATGAAAATCTGGAAGGATATATCCAAAGCGCATCTACCACACACGCCGCAAAATTACAGGGAAAGATGTTTTTAGCCCACGCTTCAATGGATGAAAACGTGCACATTCAAAATACCATGCAGTTGGTGAAAGCACTAACCGATGCCGGTATCGATGCCGACCTTCGGATTTATCCTCCGGGCACCCATGGGATAGCTTACAATACCGCAAGCTATATTTTGCTGTACGAAACCTACACCAAATATCTGGATGAGCACCTTAGGGATTTAGAGAAATAGTTAAAAATAGCAGGTGAATTCTATTTTTATGAAGTGATTCCGCTTGCTGTACTTTTTGGATAATTCCGAGAGATCATCACTTATAGGTGTAAATAACTGATGACTGAATTCAGTATTCAGTCGCTAATAAATATTTGATGGTTTTTTGGATCGCCGTTTGGAAGCCATTATGTCGCTTTTTAACAACCGTTTTTTAGACGTATTACTTACTGTCTGCACTCAGCATAGAAGGGTTTAATTTCTCACCACCACGAATTCCAAAATCAAGTGTTCTGATAGGAAATGGAATCATGATATCATGTGCATCAAAAGCATTCTTAATGGCTATAACGGCATCATTTTGAGCCCCTAAAAAATCCGATAGGTGATTAAAATCAACCCAAAAGCGAATGGAGAAATTGATAGAACTGTCCCCAAACTCATTATAATAAAACTCCACGTCCCGATTTTCATCCCTGCAATTAAGCGAAGAAATGGCCTCAACAGCTATTCCTTTAACATTCTCTAAATTATTTCCGTACGAAATGCGGCAAGGCAGGTCCACTCTGCGCTCCTTATTTTTGGTATAATTCATAAACGGATTCTCATACATCACTTTGTTCGGCATATAAATTATCTGTCCCTGAGGAGTACGAATGATGGTGTTTCTTAAATTCAGCTTAATCACCGTCCCAAAAAATCCATTCGTCTCAATAAGATCTCCAATTCCAAATGGATGATGAATTGAAAGCAGGATACCTGAGATGAAATTGGACGCAATATCCTGAAATGCAAAACCTAAGGCCAAACCTATAATACCGGCACCGGCAAGCAGGCTGGTTACCGTACCATCCAAGTTTAGCACGCTAAGTGCAAAAAACACTCCCACACTTATCACTAAAACACTCAATATGGTTTCAGCCAGCCCCGTCACTGTTTTGTTATCGGTAACCTGATTCAATAATTTGCCTACCATCCTTTTAATCATTTTGGCCAATACATAAAAAACGATTAGTATCAGTAAAGCCAGCGCCAGATTGGGCAACATCTCGATGGCGGTTTTTAACCACGTTTCTAATTTTCCCGTTATCAATTCGTAAATATTTTCAATTTCCATGAATATTTTTTTGACCTATTTTCGTTATATGCTTGTTTTTAAGGAATTGGAGAATAAGAATGTTCCATTGCCTCGTTTTTAAAAAGTCTATGAAAACAACTAAAATACGAAGAATAGAGGGTTCTCCTAATGGGAAATAAGAAAGTGTACCGTAGAATTCAGATGCATATTTCAGGCCTTGAAATGGAAGTGCTTCACAAAGAGGTGAAGAACATGAATCTTCGCGTGTATCCTGCGGAGGAAAAGGTCCAGATATCGGTACCTCGCGGTATTCCCGATAAATTAGTGCGCCAGTATCTCGAGGAAAGGGTGCCTTGGATTCAAAATCATATCGCACAATTTCGAAAAAGACCTTCCCCTCAACGGTGGCAATTTATTTCGGGAGAGAAACATTGGGTTTGGGGAAAGGAATGTGCGTTAAAAGTAATCGAAAAAAATAAGCCCCAAAAGATGTTTGTTGACGGCGATACACTTTGGATGCAGGTACGCCCCGGTTCTACCCTAACCAAAAGAGCGCTGCTTCTTAAGGAATGGTACCGAGCAGAGCTGAAGAAGTCGATTCCCGAATTCATCGAACGCTGGGAAACGCCGATGGAGGTATCGGTGCAAGAGTTTGGGGTGAAACTTATGAAAACCCGATGGGGAACATGCAATATCCGTGCACAACGTATCTGGCTGAATTTGGAGCTGGCAAAAAAGCGTCCCGAATTGTTGGAATATGTAGTAGTTCATGAAATGGTGCACTTGCTGGAAAGGCTTCACAATAAACGCTTTTATGATTTTATGACGCTATACCTGCCCCACTGGAAAAAGCTCCGGAATGAGCTGAATGGCAAAGAATCAATTACCAAGGTTTGTTGAGCAGGACTATATTTTATGATACCGCAAGTTTTTCAGTGGGTTGTCATCTTATATATTGAACCCAAAATTGGAAGGAGAACTCCCATGAAAATCGTAATAAAATCAATTCCTCTCGCTTTATTGGTCCTTGCATTGTCAATTAATGTTAGTGCCCAACAGCGGGCAAATCGCAATATGCAGGCTCCGAAACAAAATGAAGGTATGATGCATCAGCGGATGATGAACATGCTTGACCTCAATGACGAGCAAAGTCAAAAGGTTGCTGTCATTCATACCAATGGAGAAAAAAGCATGCTGACCTTCACTACTAAAATTGCCGAGAAAAAAGCCCGCCTTCAAACGCTGGTCACGGCAGACAATTATGACAGCAAAGCTGTTAACAAAGTGATTACAGAAATCAGCGAGCTGCAAAAAGACCGAATGGTTACAAAGTATGCACATCGCCAGGAAATCCGAGAACTACTCACCGATGCGCAGCGCGTGAAATTTGATGGATTTCATCTGAGAATGCAGCGAATGAATGGCATGAACGGAATGCACAACATGCGCGGAAACCAAAACCGAAGATAAACTGAAGGTACCATGCAGGATGCATAGCAATCCTGTATGGTACTATTTTATCTTTCCGATGCGTATTATGTTTCTTTCTCCACTAAAATCAGAACTCCAAAAACCACGCTTTATCACGGATGCCGAACTCATGCACAGACTTGAAGCACGCGATGAGGCTGCTTTCAAATTTCTGGTTGAAACGCATAAAGATCGGGTTTATAACACCTGTTTGGGTTTTTTACGCAATTCACACGATGCAGAAGATGTATCCCAAGAAGTATTCATTCAGGTTTTTGATTCGATAGGTGATTTCCGGGAAGAAGCCGCTATCTCAACATGGATATATCGAATTGCAGTCACCAAATCGCTAGAGCTGATTCGTTATCGCAAACGGAAAAAACGATCCGGCTTTTTTCAGGCCGTAAACGACTTGTTCAGCAATCCGGATGAGCAAGCGGATGAGTCGGAAGATATGCACCCCGGAATTATGCTTGAAAACAAGGAACGTGCCGCGGTTTTGTACCGGGCAATTGAGCAGCTTCCTGAGCGCCAACGCATCGCTTTTACGCTGCAGAAAGTAGAAGATTTGAGCTACAAGGAAGTAGCACAAGTGATGAAACTAAGTATCCCGGCTGTGGAGTCACTGCTTCACCGAGCAAAAGAGAATTTGAAAAAGCGGCTAACCGTTTATTATCAACAAAATGAAATGGATTAAATCATGAGTCCTAAAAAACATATAAATCACGAAGTAGAAAAAACCTTGCACGCATTAGATGGCTTGGAGCCCGCTAAAACAGATGCCTTTTTTTACAGCCGGCTTACCGCCAAGCTGGAGAATCGCGAAGATGAAGTAGCCGATAAGGCTTCGTTTGAATTCGGCTTTGCTTTTGCCGTTGCAGCCGTATTTTTAATTATTTCTCTAAACGTAATTTCCATCTCTACCTATGACCAAAACACCATCCAAGATACCATTGCCTTTTCGTCTGAACGAGAAGTACTGGTGGATGAGCTGGCGAATGAATATCAGACCGTTGATTTGAATTTTTATGAATCCTTTGAGGAAGAATAACATGGAAACACACAAAAAATACAAATGGGCGTTAACGGGATTCATTCTAATGATTCTGCTAAACCTTGTCATTTTGTTCACTATTTGGTCACATCAAACAGAGGGGAGAAATTGGAGAACAGATAGAGATTCCAATCGCGGCCGGAATGCTGTTCACCAATCCATGAAAAAAGAACTTGGATTGACCTCAGCTCAGCAAGATTCTATTTCTGCCATGAGACGCCGCCATTTTAAGGAATCCCAAGCTTTGAAAGGTTCATTGGAAAACAAACGTCGTGCTTATTTAGAGCTGGTTATGAGCGATGAAAGCCAAAATTTTGAAAAGCGAGATTCTCTGATAACCGAGTTGACGCAACAATATCAAAAGGTGGAGAAATCATTTTATCGACACATGTCTGAAATGAAATCGGTATTGAGTGCCGATCAGCTGCAGAAGTTTAAAAAGCTTATGAACGATTCCTTTATGCATGGCCGAAAGAAGAGTATGAATCGCTCAAGAATGTATAATCATTGATTTTTATGCGTTTTTGAATGGTCGATGTTCGGATGAATTATTCTTATCTTAATGAGCTATGAATGAAACGAATACCGCTACCAAAACCGACTTAAAGGCTCTTAGTAAAGAGGAATTAGCTCAATTCTGTGAGGAGCTTGGGCTCCATAGTTTTCGCACCGATCAAATTTTCCAATGGCTCTATCAGAAAGGGGTGTCTGATTTTGAGGACATGACCAATTTGTCTAAAGAGCTCCGGGATAAGCTGAGTGAAATTGCTACGATTAATAGAATCAAGCCGATTCAACAGCAGGAATCTAAAGATGGAACTATAAAATTTTTGTTCCAACTAAATGATTCAGAAAAAGAATATAAAGTAGAAGCCGTGCTTATCCCTGATTTCTTTGCGGATGGAGCCGCTCGCCGACTCACCGTTTGCGTATCCTCGCAGGTTGGCTGCGTATTTGGTTGTGCATTTTGTGCCACCGGTAAAATGGGCTTATTCCGAAGCCTGACGCATGGTGAAATTGTAGATCAGGTACAGTATATCAACGACCTTGCTGAAGAAAAATATGGTAAGAAAATCACCAACGTGGTTTATATGGGAATGGGCGAACCTCTTCACAATTATAAAGCGATTGTAAATTCAGCCCATATCATTTCAGATCCACTGAGTATTGAACTTTCTCCCAAGCGTATTACCGTTTCCACCGTTGGGCTGACCAAACAAATAAAGCAACTGGCGGATAATCAGGAAGAATTTAATTTGGCTATTTCACTTCATGCTGCTACTGATGAGAAGCGAGACAAGATTATGCCGATTAACAGCTCCATGAATTTGGAAAGCCTCGAAGATGCTGTACGCCATTATTATCGCATCACCGAAAAACCGTTGACTTATGAATATCTGCTTTTTGATGAATTCAATGACAGTCCACAAGACGCTCGTGATCTGGCTAAAATTGTGAAATGGGCGCCCAGCAAAATCAACGTCATTATGTACAACAACGTGGCTGGAGTAGAACTAAAACGAGCTCGCGAAGATCGCTTAGATAATTTCATGCGTGAACTTATCAAAAATGATGTGCGTGCAACCGTGCGTCGGAGCCGCGGAGATGACATCGATGCCGGTTGTGGCCAACTCGCCATTCGGGAAGGAGCTCCCAAGGGCAAAACGATGGCGAAGGGGTGAGGGGAGAAGAAGAAGGAATTCAGATGCCAGAATTCTGACTCCAATGTTCCTAAATGGGCATCGCTTTAAAAGTTGAATAATTCAGCAACGACCCCTCATTCAAAAAAAATACTGGGTCTCTTCAAATCAGAAATACACGAAATTCAGAAAGCAATTTAAAAGTAAACATTCTGAATTCTGGCTTCTGTATTCTTATTCTGACTCCTTCCTATTCAATCAGTTTAAAAACCCGCTCAAATCTTGGCACATAATTATCGGTTGAGAACCAGACGATTACTGCTTTTCCGATAACATGGTCGTGTGGTACAAATCCCCAAAAACGAGAATCCTGACTGTTATCTCGGTTATCACCCATCGCAAAATAATAGTTTTGCTTAACGGTATAGGTATTTGTTTGTTCGCCATTTATGAAAATCTTATCGCCTTCTTTACGCAAATCATTATCTTCGTAACGTTCTACTAAATCTCGGTAGATAAACCAGTTGTCATTATTCAGCTCAATGGTTTGTCCTTTAAAAGGAACCACAATTTCGGGCAGCTGATCCGGGTTTTTAAAGGCTCGTGAAAAACTTCCCTGACTTTGAACATAATTGCGATCCACTGCTCCCACAGAAGTTGTATTCAAGTAAGTGGTATCCACTTCGGCCCATTGACTTACCACATTAGCCACGTCTTCCGTCATATTTGTAATGTAAGTGTCCTGATTGATAGAACCCATCAGTTCCCCCCCCACCGATTTAATTTTTGCTTTACTAAGACGTACGCGGTCGGCCATTTTTACCACATAGTGGCGTTCTAAGCCTTCGTGGCTTTCTTCCCTCTCCCCATTAATATACAAGTACTTATCTTTAACGGAAATAGTATCACCTGCAATCGCTACGGCGCGTTTGATATAGTTTGTTTTTTGGGAAACCGGCTTTACTTCCCATGGCACATTAAATACAAAAATATCATTGCGCTCTACGTCACGATATCCCGGCAGTCGGAACCAGGGCAACTGAACACCAGGAAGGCACCAGCCTTCCAGAAAAGGCACACAAAGCCCCATAGGTGTGCGTGGGCCGTACGTGATATTAGAAACAATCAGCAGATCCCCGGTCATCAGGGTTTTTTCCATGGATGGAGTCGGGATTTTATACGAGCCAAAGAGAAAAGCACGAAGGATAGCCGCTGCTATAAATGCAAAAACGATCGCATCAACCCATTCCCTCAACCAGGATTTAGCTATTTTGTTTTCTTCTTCTTTTTTAGCCTTTCGGTGTTTCCAGTGAGAGCTTTTGCTCTGTTCTTCTGGATTTTTTGGGTCTTCCAAGTCGGTGTTTTATTTAATTTTTATATGAGAGGGTTTCTTTATTTCCTCTTTTTTATATTCTCCGGCTTCATAGGAAACTCGGTACCACTGTCCTCTTTCGGGAGAATAAAAATAGTCAACGTATTCTTTGGGAGAAGCTTCCCGCAATTCTTTCGTAAGCGTGCGCTTTACTGCCGGCATCAAATCCACATATCGGCTGGCTCCAGCATACACCAAACCATCCTCAAACGGACCTTCCAAATCTAATACCATCAAGGGAATGTACCCATCAATAATAAACCAATATTCAAATTGAATGGATTTACCATCACGTAAATATCCATCTTTTTTGATGATATCTTCTACGGTTTGCGTAGGAGCGCCATATACGCTTTGCAGTCCCGCCCTTATTTCGATAGTAGGCATACGGTCCATTTCATTAAACTTAAAACCCTGTCCCGTCCATTTTATATCGGCGAATTTGGATTGGAAATCTGCACGTTCCTCTTTACTTACTTTCTTAATCACGGGTTCCTCAAACTGTGCTTGAGCAGCGGTTGATAATATGATCATAATTACGAAAAAGAAAAAAAATCGTTTCGAACTATTCTTCATAATATTTGGGTCAATCTTCTTCATCCATAGATAGTACGGCCAGGAATGCTTCCTGTGGTATTTGAACCGTGCCTACCTGTTTCATTCGTTTTTTACCTTCTTTCTGTTTTTCAAGCAGCTTTCGTTTTCGCGAAATATCACCACCATAACATTTGGCAGTCACATCTTTACGCATTGCACGAACGGTATCTCGGGCAATTATTCGGTTTCCGATGGCTGCCTGTACTGCTACTTCAAACTGCTGCTGTGGAATTAGTTCCTTCAACTTTCCACAAACTTTTCGTCCCAGATAGTACGCCTTATCACGGTGAGTGATACTCGAAAGTGCATCCACCGGATCGCCATTCAACATAATATCCAATCGTACAAGATCACCTTTTCTGTAATCGATGAACTCGTAATCCAGCGAAGCATAACCTCGTGTGCCGGATTTCAGTCGATCATAAAAATCAAAAACAACTTCTGCCATCGGGAGTTCATACGTTATTTCAACGCGATTATTTTGCATAAAATGCTGATTCACGTAAATACCTCTGCGATCTTGGCATAATTTCATAATAGGACCTATATAATCAGCCGGCGTAATGATGCTCGCTTTTATATACGGCTCATAAATAGCTTCGATTTCACCTACACTCGGCATCTGGCTTGGGTTGTCCACTTCAGCCCGCTCCCCGCTTTCAACCAGCTCTACCTCGTACTGCACATTGGGTACGGTGGTAATAATATCAATATCAAACTCACGATCCAGACGTTCCTGAACAATCTCCATGTGCAGCAGGCCCAAGAAACCGGCTCGGAAACCAAATCCTAACGCTTTGGAGGTCTCGGGTTCGTAGGTTAATGAGGCATCGTTTAGTTGAAGTTTTTCGAGTGCAGCTCGCAGATCTTCAAAGTCTTCTGCATTGGTTGGAAATATTCCGCTAAATACCATGGATTTTGCTTCCTGATATCCGGGAATGGCTTTTTCAGCGGGATTATCCATTTTAGTGATGGTATCTCCTACACGTACATCCTGTAGGGATTTTACGCTGCCAATTACATATCCAACTTCACCGGCCCGGAGTTCCTTTGTCGGCTCTTTAGTCATTTTCAGATAGCCGATCTCCTCTGCATTATATTCTTGTTTATTTGCCATAAACTTGAATAAATCACCTTTGCGCAACACGCCTTCCATCACTCGAACATAAGCTATGGATCCGCGATAAGTGTTAAAGATAGAATCAAAAATGAGGGCACGCAATGGTTTCTCATCTTCCCGTTTGGGACCAGGCACACGATCTATGATAATTTCCAGCAACTCTTTTACGCCTTCCCCGGTTTTGCCGGAAACATGGAGAATCTCTTCATATTCACATCCAATTAAATCCACAATCTGTTGGCCTACGCCTTCAGGGTCGGCGCCGGGAAGATCGATTTTATTCAGCACCGGAATAATTTCTAAATTCTGATCGATAGCTTGATACAGGGTCGAGATGGTTTGCGCTTCGATACCTTGAGCCGCATCTACCACCACAATGGCGCCTTCACAAGCTTTGAGTGCCCGAGAAACTTCATACGCAAAGTCAACATGGCCGGGAGTATCGATAAGATTAAAAATATACTGCTCGCCATTCGGACGCTTATAATCCATCCGAATCGCATGACTTTTTATAGTGATACCACGCTCGCGCTCCAAATCCATATCATCCAGAACCTGCTCATGCATATCACGTTCGCTAATAGTGCCCGTGATCTGGAGCAGACGGTCGGCCAGTGTCGATTTCCCATGGTCGATATGGGCAATGATGCAAAAATTTCGAATATTGTTCATGTATGGGGTATGGTGCGTCTCACTTTAAAAAACAAAGATACAAAGAAGGCGGGAGCTGTTAAAATTTGGTTATTCGGAATGCGAGTGAGTTATTATCCTTTTTAGATCTAGTTGAACCATTCTACTAATAAATAACGATTGGCGAGGCTATTCCCCCATATGTTTATTTGTGCCCTTGCTCTGACGACTTCTTAGTTTCTTGATCACCTTATGCAATGGAATTTCTTTTTCGGCAAGCAATAACATCAGGTGAAAAATCAAATCAGCTGACTCATTGATGGTTTCGTTATCCTCATTATTTTTGGAAGCTATCACGGTTTCAACGGCTTCCTCACCTACTTTCTGCGCAATTTTATCGAGTCCTTTTTTGTACATAGCCGTAGTATAAGAACCATCCGGCATCTCCTTTTTGCGGTCGTAGAGTAATTCCTCTAATGCTATTAAAAAATCGTAGTCTTTTTGTGTCAGTGTTTTAATATCAGCCATACTTTCCGAGATTAGTGCCATTTTAAGCGGGTGTGAAGTTCTCTATTTTATCACCCTGAAACAACGTTTTTTCCAAAATTTAATGATCGTAATGAAGTTGCCTTTTTTCAAAAACATTATTCCACCTCATAGCCTGTCATCTCTATAAATCCCTGCCCACTTATTTCATTCTCCGCCATCTTGCCTTGTACCGTAACAGCGCCTTCATAATATCTTACCGAAACATTCATTTCCTGATCCGGAATGAGGGTGGCTACTTTAAATTCGATATCTACTTCAGGGATACTAAATAACCATTCGGACGGATAGCTTTCACCACTATGAGGGCTTTCCCACCTCTCCAATACTTTTAAATCTACCTTATTTACATCAATTGGGATCTTTTTTCCTTCCTTATCTACCAAAGTAATCGTTGAAAATGCACTTAAAGAACCGTCTTGATTCCGTAATTGATAATACATCAAATCATATCCGTTGGAGAGCTGTATAGAAAACCAGTCCCACCCTTTTTGATTGTCTCCAAGCGCTGATGTACTCCATTCATGATCCATCCAGCTTTGGCCACGTACTGTAAAATTCTGGTTATCTATGGTTATTGAACCTTCGGTTGCCAATCGCGTGAATGAAATGTAGTACGATGCATTTCCCTCGTCCGAACCTTTTTCATCATACCCGTGGTCTCCCTGAAAAACCGCGGGTTTTAATGGCCGTGTTTTTAGGTTGATGGAAGCTCCACCTTCCATTTCAGCTTTTATATGAACAGAAAGTGCGTTTGGAAATTCCGTGTTATTCTCTTCCAGGTTTTCGATTGTCCAGTCTTCCAACCAAATTTTATACGGCTGAACCTGGGCACAGGCTAAACCAGCCGCACCCCTGCTATATCTCTCATCAAAAATATGACGCATATTCTCAACATCAGAAATTGCAAAATGGGCTAAATATATTTGATTTGAGCTCCAGCTTGAGGTAGTCCCTACTCCCTGATTTTTCATAGTAGATGGCGTTAGCTGATTTCTAAAAATGGTGAATTGATATCCAAATTGGCGACCATCATCCGCAAACAGGTTACCGGTATAATACCACCATTCTGTACGAAAGCCGGGATGCGGCCCATGATCTTCCGGAAATTGAAATTTGCGGGGACCGGAGGCTCTCAAATATCCTTCCGTACTATTTCCACCCATGGCATCTGCTATCGAAATAGTAGCTTCGCCCTCATATTTTTCTCTCAAAGTTTGCCAAAGCGTAAAGCAGATAGCTAAAATAAAGGCCGCTGAAACGGCTAACCAAATCTGTTTTTTCATCATACTAAATATCTTTCATTCATTTCTAAGTGCTTCGGCAGGGTTAGCTTGCGCCATTTTCCACGAAGGATAAATACCAGCCAATATAGCTGCTACCACCGCAAGTACCATCGCTTGGAGCAAAATCTCACCGGATATCATAAATTGAAGTGTCCATCCAAAAGAGCGCAAATTGATGACATACACCAAAACGTACGCCATTAAAATACCCAGAGGGACCGAAAGCACCGCTGCCATAATGCCCATAACGCCGGTTTGGGTGATCACGTAATTCCAAAGTTGGGCAGGGGTCATTCCATTTGCACGCAAGACCGCTAATTCCTTTGCGCGTTCAAATTGTAGCGCCATCAGGGCAGAAAGCACACCCATAAATGCAACCAAAATAGCCAACATTCTAAGTACCGTGGTAACGGTAAAGGTTCGGTCAAATATCTCGATAGAAGCTTCCCGAAGGCCCTTGTTTGATCGGATAAATACCTGTTGTATGTCGTTAGACTGTTCCCGAAGGAGGTGTACTAACGTATCTACGGCTACCCCGTTTCCCGCATACAATGCGAGGCCCGAAACGCCTCTATCCTCAAAAAAGTGATTATATACTTTTCGGTTCATAGTAACCGTGCCAATATCAGAAGCGTAATCAAAATTTATAGCGCCGATGGAAAATGGCTGCTTTCCCTTGTCGGTTTGAATGAAAAGCGTGTCTCCCAACATCATCTCGTTATGATATGCGTACACTTCCGACACCATCACAACAGCTTCTTCTCCAAAATGCTGCCAAAAACCCATAGTTGATGCTTTGAGCTGATACCCTTGTAATGCATTCTTATTTTGCGAAACGGCCACCAAATTATCCATTCCATTATTTGTACGAACTTCTATTCTTCGTACCGTTCCCATTTCGGCTACGCCTGCCGTGTTTTCAAATATTTTTATTAGTGATGAATCGAGCGTAGCGTCTGCATTTCTGGAAACTGCACTGGGTGGTTGCACATACACATCGGCTTGCAGCTGTGACTCCAGCCAGGTAACAACGGTGGTTCGGAAACTATCTACCATCACCCCAACACCAACGGTTGCCGCTACGGCTACAGTTAAAGCGGCTATGGCCACCGATGTACGGCTCAATTCTGTAACCACTCCGCGAACGGCCATTTTTCCAATTAATCCGTTAATAGCTCCTAAAACCGGACGTAGCAGCTTCGCCATCCCAACAATAATAACAGGCACGACGAGCGAGAATCCTACAATCAGAAAAAGCAGCGAAGCATAACCTGCTAAAATTCCACCGTTTGGTATAAGTAAAATAAGTCCACCAACCAGTGCGATAAGGATTCCGGATATGCTGATTTTCCCTAAGCGCGAGGTAATCCCTGCCTCGCTTGATGAACGCTTAAGTACGGTAGAGATTTCTTGTTGGGAGGCTTCCCGCGCCGGCCACCATGCGGCTAATAACGTGGCTCCCATTCCCAGAGCAACACCTTTAAAAAGTGGGAGAAAACCGATGGCTAAAGCTTGAACATTCAGCACAAAATAAAGATCGTTGATGGATTGAGTAACCAGCTTTACCAGTACTTGGGCTAAAAAGAAGCCACCTATTATTCCGGCGGTGGTGCCTAACGCTCCAATTAGCAAGGCTTCTTTTAAAATAAGAACTAATATTTCCGATCTTTGCACGCCAAGTGCTCTAAGTCGCCCAATAACAGGACGCCGCTGTACTACCGAAAACGTCATGGTATTATAAATCAGAAACATGCCCACCAGTAGCGCCAACATACTAAGCGCCTGCAGGTTAAATTCGAACGCGCGGGTCATTTGCTCTACCGTTTGCGTTCTAATTTTAGATCGCAGAAGAACGGTTCCTTCAGGTAATGCTGCCGTAATAGTTTTTGTCTTTTCAGATAAAGAATCGGAAGGTAAAATAAGGTCGATACGGCTGAGTTCTCCTTCCATATCTAACAGCCTTTGTGCGGTGCTAATATCTACTACCATCACACTTTCCAACGCTTGACGGCTGCGTTTGTCGCGAGCCTCTATAAAACCTACGATCTTGAGTTGATGCTTCTTGCCATTTACTGTTATTGCTACCCAATCGCCGGTTTGAACAGCTAAAGCCTGCCCTACTTCTTTCGATATAAGTCCGGTATTTGCTCCACTCATAAATTCTGCCAGATTGATACCTGCTTTTTGGCTGGTAAATTCTCTGAAAGGAGCTTCGGCAATGGGATCAACCCCCAACAGTTGGAAGGTGCGGTTCATGCCTTCAACTTGCGCATAGCCTTCTATAACAGGAGCCGAATTTCTGACCTTCTCTTTAATCCTGATTTCACGATAGATGCCTTCCGAAATACCGCCACCCGTTCCTATTATTTGATGCGTCACATTTCCGGTTACTGCTTCAGTAGAAAGTTCGAAAGCTTTTTGAGCACTGCTATTTGAGAGATCGATGGAAACTACCACGGCTACACCAAGCGCCACGCCCAAAATTGAAAGCACAAAGTGCCATGGATGGCTCATTAAAAATCGAAAACTTGATTGCCATAATAAATCTGAATGCTGTTTGTTCATGCGGATGTAAGCTCAGGGATTTCATATATCTGCCCTTTTTTCAACTCAAAAACGCGATCAGCCATTGAGCATATATCACGGTCGTGTGTGGCTAAAATTATAGTTCGTCGATATTCTCGTACCAATGTTTTCAACATATGTAAAATTTGTTGGCCGGTTTCATAATCCAGGTTTCCGGTTGGTTCATCGGCTAAAATAAGCATCGGCTCGTGAGCCAGTGCGCGGGCAATGGCTATCCGCTGCTGCTCTCCCCCCGAAAGGCGGTCCGGATAGCTGTGTGCACGGTCAGCAAGGCCTATTTCTGCTAAGAACCGCCGCGCTTTAGAGTACGATTGCTCATCACTCATTCCTTTTAAATGAAGGGGAAGCAGGATATTCTCCAGCGCCGTAAGGGTTGAGATGAGGTTAAACGATTGGAACACAAACCCAATATTATTCCGGCGAAACAGCGTTCGCGCTTTTTCAGTTAATACCGCTAAATCTGTTTGTGAAATCAACACTTTCCCGGTATCGGGCGTGTCAATCCCACTTATGATGTTTAAGAGCGTGCTTTTCCCAGAACCGGAGCGTCCTAATAAAACAGCCAACTCCCCCTCTTTCAGTTCCAAATTGAGGTCTTCTAAAACACTACGTTCTTCAATACCCTCGTGGTAACTTTTGTTGATATTTTTTAGCGTTATGTGTGTAGGTAAACCCATTTATACTTTATGATTTGTTTGAGGCGGCAGGCCCAAACCCAACACCCCTATTATAAAAAGTGTTCCAGTTACTTAATTGAAAGTGATTCTCACTTTCCTAACTCTTACCTTTATATCAAAAAGAATGTATGCAAACCATTCCCGCTATCGACCTTCTAAATGGACAAGCTGTTCGCCTGCACAAAGGCTCCTATGAAGAAGTAACCGTGTACAATAAATCTCCTCTTGCACAAGCAAAAATCTTTAAAGAGGCCGGATTTCAGCACATCCATGTGGTGGATTTAAATGGGGCGAAGGAAGGCCGGTTTGTAAACCTTCCGCACATTAAAGAGATGATTAAGGAGCTTGATATCTCCGTTCAAACGGGTGGTGGAATACGAACTTTTAGCGATGTTGAAATGCTTTTAGAAGCCGGACTTTCTAAAGTGATTTGCAGTTCCATGGCTATCAAAAATGAAAAAGATTGGCTGAAAGCACTTCAGGAATATCAGGATCACATGATTCTGGGAATGGATTTAAAGGATGGAAAAATTGCGTACTCCGGCTGGCTCGAAACAGCCGAGGAATCGGTCGAATCATTACTAAATCGTATGATCAGCCACGGATTAACGGAAGTACTGTGTACCGATATTTCTAAGGACGGAACGCTTTCAGGTCCTAATGTGGAACTGTACAAAAAGCTTAAAAGCCAATTCCCTGAGATTAAATTGATTGCCTCCGGTGGAGTGGCTTCCCTTGATGATCTTCATGAACTTTCGGAAGCACACATGGATGCCGTAGTAGTGGGGAAGGCCTACTATGAACATAGAATCTCTTTAAAA
>JBDNFJ010000105.1:0-2517 GCA_041689895.1 Gracilimonas sp.
ATAGGCTTAATTGGTAGAATCAATTAACCTACAGCGGCTAAATTCCGTATCTTTTTATTGGAATTAAAATTAAGGAATACCATGAATACAGACACAACACAATTAATTACCCCAACAGTAATTTCAGGCGCTTACACTTACGAGGATTACTCTAAAATGGTGGCCGATTTATTAGAGAAAAAGACCACTACCAATGGCGATGACAGCCCCGAAATTCTCGGATATACTAAAATGAATATCCAACGTTCATCCCGCTGGGATAAGCGTGGCAAGCTCACCGAAGAAACGGTAAAAGCTTTAGAAGCCGTACAAAATAAAATGATATGGCTGGTTATTTCAGAAGGCTGGTGCGGCGATGCGGCTCAATCAGTGCCTTTTATTGCTAAGATGGCGGAAGCCTCAGAAAACATTGAGTTGAAAATCATTTTGAGAGATCAAAACCTTGAGGTTATGGATGAGTTTTTAACAAACGGATCCCGTTCTATCCCTAAAGTGGTAGCACTGGATGCGGAAACCCTGGAGATAAAAGGCTCTTGGGGACCTCGTCCAACGGAAGCACAAGAAATGTATATGAGCGATAGAGAAAAGCCCGATTTCAGTCATGAAGAAGCCGCCGAGAAATTACATCTCTGGTATGCCAAAGATAAAGGTCAAAGTATTCAAAGCGAATTCGTTCAGCTACTGAATGAATGGGATTAAATAAATCCATTTTGTAAATCTGACTCTTAAGAATTCAATATTTCTGCATTGGAAATGGTAGGAATATTGAATCTTTATTTTTGTATTACTTAGGTATATTCAGGAAGGTTCTGCAAAGTCGATTTTTGCAGGCTCTTCTTCACCTAAACCAAGTACCACGTGCTCCATAAATTTCTCCAATATATAGCCCAAACCAGTGATGCTCCTATGGGGCTGGAAATTGATTATGCTGAGGGGCCATTTCTATATACAACCGATAAAAAGCGTTTTGTTGATTTTATTTCAGGAATTGCTGTAAGCAGCTTGGGACATCGGCATCCCAAAGTAATTGAAGCTATTCATAAGCAAGTAGATAAACATCTGCACGTGATGGTATATGGTGAGTTTGTGCAGCAGCCACAGGTCGATTTTGCTGAGTTGCTAACTCAGAATCTCTCAGATAAACTGAATCAGGTTTATTTTGTAAATAGCGGTACCGAAGCCACTGAAGGAGCGCTGAAGCTTGCGAAGAAATCTACAGGACGTTCTAAGCTGGTATCCTTTAAAAACAGTTATCACGGAGACACCCACGGTTCCCTAAGCGTTACCGGCCGGGATGTATATCGTAATCCTTATTTACCGCTGCTCCCTGACGTTCACTTTCTGAGTTTCAATGATTTTGATGAGCTGGATGTAATCGACGAACAAACGGCGGCAGTTATTATGGAGCCCATTCAGGGAGAAGGAGGAGTAATTCCTGCTCAAAAAGATTGGATGCTGGCCGTCCGACAGCGCTGTGATAAAGTGGGAGCCTTGCTTATTTTCGACGAAATTCAAACCGGCTTTGGAAGAACCGGCGCTCTTTTTGCTTTTGAACATTATGACGTGGTTCCAGATATTTTATGTCTCGCTAAAGCCATGGCCGGTGGTATGCCGATGGGCGCATTTGTTTCATCCAAAGAAAATTTTCAAGCCTTTAAATACAATCCTCCTTTAAATCATGTGACTACTTTCGGCGGGCATCCGGTTTCGGCTGCGGCGGCTTATGCTAATCTGAAAGAACTGCTTTCGGGAAATTATTTGGAACGTGCGAGGGAGATTGAGCAAATCACCAAAGAGAAACTAAAAGGAAAAGGCATTATAGAAGTACGCGGAATGGGGGCGATGTTAGGTCTGCAGCTCGAAAGCTGGGATTTAACCAAACGTGTAGTGGACTATTGCTTTAAGGAAGGAATTCTGCTCGGCTGGACGCTTCATTCCAATACGCTTATCCGCCTCGCCCCGCCTTTAATTATTGAAGATGAATTGCTCAACAATGTCTTGGAAACCATACAGGCCGCCGTTAAGAAGTTTGCTTAAAAATATACCTACATTATTGAATTTGAACGTGGGTTACCTGCAAGCGTAACGAACGAATAGCAGGAATGAATAAATAGAAAATATGAAGCGTAACATTCTTTCAGTAGTGATATTTATACCGTCCACCATTTTAGGACATAAACTTTATAGAAACGGTACTTATGGACAGCGATAAAATCTTTACAGCCCTAAAATCACTTTTGGAACAGTATGAACCAAATCTTTCTGTACTTCATAATAAAAGTGACAACTACTATTTAAATACACCGACAACAGAAACTAATAGGAAAGCTGAATTTTTCGGTGCAGTTCAAATCAAAAAATCATACGTAGCATTTCATTTAATGCCTATTTATTACTATCCAGAATTATTAGATAACATAAGTCAAGAACTTAAAAACAGAATGCAGGGCAAATCTTGCTTCAACTTCAAGGACAAGGATGACAAACTTTTTGCAGAGTTAAATTCATTAACAAAAA
>JBDNFJ010000106.1:0-8454 GCA_041689895.1 Gracilimonas sp.
ACAAATGCTAATGCGGAATCATTTAATGCAAAAATCAAACTATTTAGAGCGAATTTAAGAGGAGTAACGGACACAACTTTTTTCCTGTTTAGATTGGAGAAATTATTTGCTTAATCCCCGTAAATTTAATGTGACCCCACAGAAGTCAACCAATGATCCTCTCCGCCTCTTTTTTGAATACTCAATTCGGTAGCAAAACCGGATAAACTACTTCGGTTGGGATTCACTGACAGGCTTTTTGAATCTACCCGATTGTAATATCTAACTGATGAAGTTTGAGCAAGGCGAATGGCTTCTTTGGAACCATTGATTACACTGTATGAAAAAGCTCCACTGGCCACCCAATTTCGGTCATCGAAATTATGCTCAAAGTCTAATCCACCTAAATATGCGGAAGTACGCAGGTAATCCTCAAAATAGGTTCCGTCTACGCTTCGGTTTACCGCTGAGCCAAATCCACCTACGTACGTATTTCCGGAATTGAAGTCTTTCTTGGTTCTCCCTACTAAATAGTTTGTAACCGGTTCTATTTTAAAGGCACTTTCTTGTCCGGATGGATTTGTATAAAGCGCTTTTTCTTGAACCGTATAAGCATCCAGCAAGCCGACCGACCAACCTTTTTTAGTTTTGCCACTGATTTTTGCAGCCGTCGCTAATGTAGTGAAATCGGGGCGATCCACATAATCTGCATTCACGCCTGCAAGGGTAGCATTTCCCTGAGGCGAACGTCCAATTCTTCGGGAATAAAAGGTGGCCGGATTGCCAACGCTATTAAAAGTCTTGGTATTTCCGAATTGGAATATATCGTTCCCTTCCAGAAAAAACGGGCGCCGCTCTGAAAAGAAATTTTCGTTAGCGGAGAGGTTAATTACTGCGGGATCGGCTTCAACCTGTCCAAAATCAGGGTTTATAGTAGCTGTGAGAGTGAGATCTGTGGTTAGCCCATATTTGATATCTCCGCCAATGCCTGCGGTTAACTCATTTCTTTTGAAGTAAGGATTTGAGGTATTAGATGCGGGCAGTCGGGTTAGCTCGGATGAAATGTAGGGAACTACTTCTAATCTCTTAGGTTTTGAAAGGTTCTGGATTCCCACCAACCGACCAAATTGGGACACAATTCCGGTTTCACTTTGTGGAGTTGGAGCCCAAAAGGAAACCTCTCCTTTCCTTGAAATCCTTCGCTGAAAGTTAACACCCCAAGATTGCTCCTCTTCTTTTGAGCTAAACCGAAGCTGAGAAAGAGGAATCTTCATTTCTGCCGTCCATCCGAAATCGGTTATGGCAGCTTCTGCTTCCCAAACGGCATCCCACAAAAGGTCTTCGTTCGTATCATCAAATAATAACACATCCTTTTGCACTCCTCTCGGATTAACCCCAAATGCGAATGCGGTCCGTTTATCATTATAGCTGTCAAAAAACACATAAACCCAATCGCTGGCTTCCTCTCCATCGCGGCGGAATAGCGGAGCTTTGATAGAATCCGGCGCCGAATCGTACGCTGTAATGCCTACATAAAGATAGGCGTTGGTGTAATATATTCGCACTTCAGTCCGCTCAGTTGCAGCACGGCCATCATCCGGAATACGCTGGGTAAATTTTGTAGCGGCTGGGGCTAATTCCCAAAAAGATTCCGATAGTTTACCATCCAGTGTTACGTGCTTTTCGTTGCTTAAACGAAGGGCATTCAGCTCGGGATATTCAGCCGTTCCCAAATTCCAATTAACAGGTTGTGAGACCAAAGAATCTTCCTCTTTTTGATGAAAAGTTTGGGCGTATGCAGTGGCAAAAAGACATACCATTGCCACAGTAAGGATTACTTTCTTCATAGGGCTTTAATTTTTTAATGAGGGCTTTGTATCCGTACGCCTCTTGGCAGCTTTGGCCTACAACTTCGGATTATGATTCAGATGATTACACGAATGCAAAGGGTAAAGGTTACTTATTATTTTAAATGAGTCACTTTCTTTAAACTTTGTTAGCACATATAGTAACATCAAGCACCAGCACACCTGAGTTTTTCACCCCATTCATAATTCCCTGATTTAACATTCAGTTTTTCCCTCCACTCTCCTTATTTTCAATTCTCAAATTTTGAAATTAAGATGACCCATGAGCGATACCCATATTTTTAGTTTTTTAGCGAAGCAGCTTAACTTTTCACCCAAACAAATAAGTACCGTAGCCACTTTTCTGGATGAGGGCGCTACCGTCCCCTTTCTGGCCCGCTATAGGAAGGAAGCCACCGATGGGCTGGACGAAGAACAAATTCGTGCCGTTCGAGACGGACTGGAAACTCAGCGCACGCTCGAAGCCCGTAAAGAGACCGTGCTAAAATCTATCAAAGAGCAGGAAAAACTCACCCCCGAACTTGAGCAACAGATTAAAGCCTGCACGGAGCTCACAACTTTGGAAGACCTCTACCTTCCCTACAAACAAAAGCGCAAAACGCGGGGTGATAAAGCCAAGGAAAAAGGATTAGAGCCGCTGGCTCAACTCATTTGGAATCAGGAAATCACGAAGGGAACTCCTGAGGAATATGCTAAAGAGTACTTGGATACTGAGAAGGAAGTGAAAACTACAGCAGATGCTTTTGGCGGTGCCACCGATATTGTATCGGAATGGATTAATGAGCATTTAGCTGTTCGGGAGTTGCTTCGGAAGGTATTTTCTGAGCATGCAAATATCACCACAAAAAAGAATCCAACCATCAAGGACCGGACGAATTATGAAGATTATTACGAGTTCTCTTATCGAGCCAGTAAAATAAAACCATATCAAATTTTGGCTATCAATCGTGGAGAAAAAGAAAATATTCTATTTGTGAATGTAGAACTGTGGGAAGAACGAGCGCTCGAAAACATTGATGACATCGTGATTAAGAACGATCTAAGTATTTTCACAGAACACCTTCAGGATGCCGTTGAAGATGCTTTCAAGCGCTTGCTTTTTCCTTCTCTGGAACGAGAACTACGAAATGAGCTCACCGATCGAGCGGATGAACACGCTATTGAGACTTTCGCCACCAACTTATCCAATCTGCTAATGCAGCCTCCGTTAAACAAAAAAGTGGTGATGGGAATTGATTCCGCTTTCCGAAGCGGCTGTAAAGTGGCCATTGTGGATGAGCACGGGAAATACATGGAAGGCACTACGACCTATCCAACTCCTCCCCGAAAAAAAGTAGCCGAGGCCGAGGCAGTTTTCGAGCATCTAATTGACAAATACGGCGTGAGCCTGATCGCCATCGGAAACGGAACGGCCAGCCGCGAAACAGAGCAGATTGTAGCCGATTTTCTTCAAAAACGAAAAGTGAAACACCCGAAGGAAGAACTCCACTATATGATTGTAAACGAGGCCGGAGCTTCCGTGTATTCAGCTTCCACAATAGCCCGCGAAGAATTCCCTGAGCTCGAAGCTGCTCAGCGTGGAAATATCTCCATTGCGCGACGTGTACAAGATCCTCTGGCCGAGTTAGTTAAAATCGATCCAAAATCGATTGGTGTGGGATTATATCAGCACGATGTAAATCAAAATCAGTTGGCCGCCAAGCTGGATGATGTGGTGGAAAGTTGCGTGAACGAAGTGGGCGTAAACTTGAATACCGCCAGCGCTCCCCTGCTTTCTCATATCTCGGGATTGAGCAAACGAGTGGCTACCAACATTGTGAAGCATCGTGAGGATAAAGGCATTTTTATGGATCGTGACCAAATTCGAAGCATTGCCGGAGTAGGTGAATTTCGTTTTCAGCAGGCCGCAGGATTTATGCGTATTCCGGAATCTAAAAACCCGCTCGATAATACCGCCATTCACCCCGAGAGTTACGAAGCCGCTGAAAAACTGTGTAATTTATTCGGCATTAACTTAGAACATTTGGCTCAAGAAAAAGATAAGATTGCCACTAAATTCAACCGGATAAACCTAAAAGAAACGGCCGCACAAATTGAAGTAGGAGTTCCAACTCTGGAGCTTATTATAGAGAATTTGCAGAAGCCGGGACGAGATCCGCGCGAATCTCTCCAACAGCCCTTGCTTCGAACCGATGTTGTAAAAATGGAAGACCTCAAAGTAGGTCAGCAATTGGAAGGCACCATCCGAAACGTGGTTGATTTCGGTGCTTTTATAGATATTGGCGTAAAACAAGATGGACTGCTTCACATTTCAAACATGGCAGAAAACAAAAAGGTGGAAGATCCCCATGAGGTAGTAGGCGTGGGTGATATCGTAAATCTTGAAATTATTAGCTTGGATCTTGAAAGAGGAAGAATTGGCTTGAAATTAGTGAATGGGTAAACTTTATCCTTTCACACACATTCCAAACTTCCAGGTCGGAATGCATGCCTGAACCTCCGGTTCAATTGCCAAGCTATTTTCCTGAATAAATAATTACGGGAATCACGCCATCTCGGCATAAACGATTTCGCGAGCCTGAGTTTTTTGGACAATCCTTCCCCTTTCACAATAGCATGAAAGTGATCTTCCATGATTTCATACCCATAAATAAGTACCTTTCTATCTCTCTGCAAAAACCTAAAACTATTCAACACTTCTGTGGCTAATTTTGGATTTGAAAGCAAGAGTAATCCATCTTTTATAGTACTTGTGATAAAATATGGATAATGTTCTTCGTAAATATTGTACCGACTTCGTCCCATGATTTTCTGTTTTATTAGTTGGAGGGAGTTCGAAACAATTCCTTGCGTTTTTTTTGATAAAGACTCTTTATCATACGATTTGAACCGGAGGTTCAGGCAGCCGTTACCAATCGGAGGTTGGGAATGAGAAGTTGGCTCAGGATATACTCTTGGGAGAATCTCTTGCCAAGCATTAATGAATAACGAACTAAAAAAATGGACAAAGCACAGCAGCTCGAAAAACAATATCATTTCCAGACGTATAACCGTCTTCCCATAACGCTGTCTCATGGAAAAGGGGCACTGGTATGGGATACAGAAGGCAACAAATATTTGGATGCTTTTGGAGGCTTGGCTGTCAATAGTCTGGGGCATTGTCACCCAAAAGTGGTTGAAGCCATTCAAGAGCAATCCCAAAAACTGCTTCACACTTCTAACTTCTTTTATAACGAACCCCAAAGTTTACTTGCTGAGAAATTGGCCAAGGTATCCGGACTCGATCGAGTGTTCTTTTGTAATAGCGGAGTTGAAGCCATGGAAGCCAGTGTAAAATTGGCCCGAAAGTGGGGTAAGTTAGAGGGTAAATCCGGCTCCATAATTACATTAAATGGAGGTTTTCACGGCCGTTCGGTTACCACTATTGCCATGGGCATGCCCAGCTATCAAGAAGGATTTGACCCTATGCCCAAAGGTTTTGAGCAAGTGCCGTATAATGATTTTGAGGCACTTAAGGCCACCGCTAATTCAGACACTTTGGCCATTGCTTTTGAACCTATTCAGGGCTCAGGCGGGTTACATGTAATTGATGCTGACTTCATGAAAAAAACTCGCGCTTTGTGTGATGAACTCAACATCCTGATGATTTTGGATGAAGTGCAGTGTGGTGTCGGGCGCACGGGCTCCTTTTATGCTTATCAACAATTTGACATTCAGCCGGATATTGTAGCTACGGCCAAAGCCTTGGGAGGCGGGATTCCCATTGGAGCTATGCTTGCCAAAGAGGAAGTAGCATCGGCATTCAGCTTTGGAGATCACGGAACTACATTTGGGGGCAACCCATTTTCATGTCATGTAGCCAACGCCGTTTTGGATGCTATGGAGGAGGAGCAAATTGTAAAGCAGGCTGCCGCAAAAGGCTCGTTTATGATGAATTTACTCAAAGAGAAATTAGCCGATCAACCATCCGTTATAGATATACGTGGACTTGGATTGATGCTGGGCGTAGAACTGAACCGTCCTGCACGTCCCGTTATCGACAAAATGCTGGAGCATAACATTTTAGGAAATGCGGCACATGGAACCGTCATTCGATTTCTACCTCCCCTGATAATTTCCAATCAACAAATTGAGCGCTTGGTAGATGAACTTGTTTGGGCGCTTAAAGAAACAGAATAATGAAGTGCGGATAATTACCATGCTAAATCCGGGTTAATCTTCACGTTGAAAGCCGTTAATTACTAACCCGGCAGACTAATTTTCCCGAAGTGAATCTTATCTTCCGTCACGCCCGAAATGGTGGAGCCTTCGCCGGCTACCAGTTCATTCGCGAAGAAAGCCATCATAGCGGCCTCCTTGGCATCAGGAGGAATTCCCAAATCTTCTAGCGCCCTAAAGTCGGCTTGGCTGTTTCTCTTTTTCAGATCTTCCACCAATGTTTTATTGTGAAGCCCTCCTCCGCTAACAAAACACTCAAACGGCTGCTCACCTATAATTTCATCCACCGCGCGGGTGATACTTTGGCTGGTGATGGCGGTAAGCGTGGCTACCAAATCTCTGTGCGTTAACGCTATTCCATGACCCTGCATCAGATTTTCAATGAATTCCAGCTTGAAATCTTCTTGTCCGGTTGTTTTGGGGAAAGGCCTCCTAAAGTAGGGCTCAAGCAAAACGTAACGCACCAATTCAGAATGAACAGCGCCGGAAGCTGCTATTTCTCCATCCTTATCAAAAGGAAGGTTAAAATACTTTTTCATGGCTTCGTTCATCAGCGTATTTGCAGGTCCTGTATCGCTGGTTAGTACAGAATCTTCACTCTGTTTTGATGGAAGCCAGGTGAAGTTTGCAATGCCTCCCAAGTTCAATAACATGCGATTTTTGGTGGAATGACGAAACAAAACCTCATCAAAAATACCGGCTAACGGGGCCCCCTCTCCTCCAGCGGCCGTGTGTTTTTGGCGAAAGTCGGAGATCGTGATAATCCCACTTTCTTGCGCTATATGATCTCCATCAACCATTTGAAAAGTTGCATGTATTTCATCCTCACTAAGAGCAGGCGCATGATATATCGTCTGACCATGGCTGGCAATCAAATCAATTTCTACCGCGTTCATTCCCCATTTATCAATATTATCTTTTATGATGCCGCCATACCAAGTTCCAAGTTCCGAATGCAGGCGAGTAAGTTCCCGGGTATTGGTTTGCTCGCGCGACTGTATCGCAGACAATCGCTCTCTCAAAACCTGATCATATTCTTCCGTCACAAATTCCAGCACATCAATCACCGTATCTGAACCCGTGCCTTTTACTTTGCACAAAGCTAAATCAAGCCCATCGAGTGACGTACCCGACATCAGGCCAATAATAAGCCGTTCGTTCTTTTGGGAAATTTCCCACAGCTTTGACAAATATTTATTCATAGTTTTAGGCTGAATTATAAGCTAAGAACCTACGCAAAATGAGCGAACCTACCGAAGACGAATCACGAGCTTTTATCGAAGATGTGGAATATTTGATCAAAACGCTTAAGGAGAGTTTTGAGTCAACCGAAGCAGAGTTTTTCATTGATGAACAAAACGAGATTTTGTATGTGAAACTGGAAGGATTAAATGATTACAGTGAAGATGAAATTGAGGAAATTGCAACGCCCATTCTTTCTGAGTTAGATCTCGATTTTGAAGAAATCATACTGCTGCCTTTGTAAGTTATACAGCTAAAAAAGCGCTTTTTTGATTATTTTTTGATAACTTTGATTTTCTAAAATATGTGCGAATTCCTTTAAATGTTTAGCATGAAAGCAACCAATTCCGGATATACCATGAGCTGCATAATGTGTGGCCATGTAAATGATGAAAGAGAGACCAGCACCTACTGCACAAAATGTGGAGGTGTGTTAGATATTGAATACAAGAAGTCAACTAAAGAGATTCAGTATCCCTTGAAAACGATTCTTCCTGATCCACTGAAAAATAATTATACGCCCTTAAAAAGGTTGAGCCGGCTTTCTGAGAAATATGATGCGGAATTATATGCAAAACTCGAATTTGAACATCCCACCGGGTGCTTTAAAGATCGGGGAAGTTATATTGAGGTTCAGAAAGCCATGGAGCTGGGGGCGGATGCCATTTGCCTGGCTTCAACCGGAAATATGGCGGCTTCGGTTGCCGCTTATGCCTGCTACTTCAAGATTCCCTGTTTTGTGTTTGTACCGGAGAAAACCCCGGAAGTAAAACTGGCCCAGGCTACCATTTATGACGCTGCCATCATTAAAATCAAAGGCGATTTTATGATTTGCGAGAAGCTCTGCCGGGAGTTTGCTAAATCCGGCAATTACTATCTGGCCGGTGATTATGTTTTTCGCCAAGAAGGGCAAAAATCCTTTTCGTATGAATTGTACGATCAAGGCATTACTGATTTTGATTATATCTTCATACCCATTGGCGCCGGCACTAATTTCGCCGCTATCCTAAAAGGATATAAAGAGTTGAAGGCTGCGGGTCTTATTGATAAAATCCCGCATTTTGTTGCGGTTCAACCCGAACAAAGCTCCCCGGTTGTTGAAGGTATTTTCAAAAAAGATAAAATTATTAAGGAACATGTTCACACC
>JBDNFJ010000107.1:0-8423 GCA_041689895.1 Gracilimonas sp.
GTTTCCTTATCAGAAAATGAAAATCCTGAGATATGATTTTTCATTAAATCATGCGAATCCCCAAACAAATTAAGCATGCGTGCAAAATTGCTGGGATCACCAACATCCATAGCATTAGAGATAGTGTGTTGACTCGGTTTGGCTTCGTATTGCCCGGTTTTGAGGTATTGGGGAACGATATTATTTGCGTTTGAACAGGCTAAAAAATGTTGAATAGGTACGCCCATTCTTTGAGCCAATAGCCCAGCGGTTAGATTTCCATAATTCCCACTGGGTACCGACACAATCAGGGGTTTTTGATTTTCTTTGGGAAGCTGGGCAAAAGCATGAAAGTAATACATGCTTTGTGGTATCAGTCGTGCAATGTTGATGGAATTGGCGGAAGTCAGGGTAATTTCCTTATTCATTTCCTGATCCAGAAAAGCCCTTTTTACCAGCTTCTGGCAATCATCGAAGGTGCCGTCTACTTCTAAAGCGGTGATATTTTTTCCAAGGGTCGTCATTTGCTGCTCTTGGAACGCACTGATTTTGCCGGAAGGATATAATATCACTACGTCAATATTAGGCACCTCATAAAAGCCTTGCGCAACGGCGCTCCCGGTATCGCCGGAAGTGGCTACGAGAACGGTTAGTTTCTTTTGGTTTTTTTGGCTGAAGTAGCTCAAACAACGGGCAAGAAATCGAGCCCCAACATCTTTAAATGCGAAGGTTGGCCCATGAAACAGCTCCAAAGAATAGATGTTATTTTGAATCGGTATTAAAGGGATTTCAAAGCTAAGTGTTTCGGCTACAATTTGTCTAAGCACGTTTTCCGGGATTTCATCTCCCACATAAGTTTTAACAACTTCAAAGCCAATTTCTGCCATACTTAACTCATGTATGTTTTTCCAAAAAGTGGGAGGGAGCTGCGGAATGCTTTCGGGCATAAATAACCCGTTATCGTCGGGTAATCCTTTGAAAATGGCTTCCTTGAAAGACGCTAATTCCGTCTGGTGATTTGTGCTGTAATATCTCATGAGTACACCTTACAACCTAAAGCATTAATCGGACTTACATGCGTATAATACTCTAACCCAATCTTGCTAAATACTTCCTGAAATCCTTTTTCTACCGCTTTGGCGGTTTGTTCACCTTTGCTCAAAGCAAAAATTGAGGGGCCGGATCCTGAGATGCTGCACCCTAAAGCACCGTTTTGAACGGCTACTTTTTTTGCATCGTAAAAAGAGGGAATGAGCATGCCTCTAATTGGTTCAGCAATTACATCGTGCAGGGCACGTCCAATTAGATGATAATCCGGTTTAGCCAGCCCGCTAACCAATGCGGCAATATTCCCCCACTGCGTGATGGCATCTTTAAGCTCAATTTGCTTGCGGAGCATCTTCTTCGCATCCGCTGTTTTGATTTCAATTTGTGGATGTACAACCGTTACAAATAGGTCTTTAGGATAATCCAAGGAAATCACATCCAGTGGATCATAACTACGGATGAGTGTAAAGCCGCCAAGCAGCGAAGGAGCCACGTTATCGGCATGCGGAATTCCGGAAGCCAGACGTTCCCCTTGCATGGCAAATGCCACTAATTCAGTTTGTGTAAATGGCCGCTCAAGAAGTTCATTTAGCCCAAATACAGCGGCAGCAGAACTGGAAGCACTTGAGCCCAATCCACTTCCAGGCCGTACTTTTTTTGTTAATTTGAATTCAAACCCATTTTCTGGATAGTCATTTAGATTTTCGAGTAAAGCCTGAGCTGCAACGGTCACTACGTTTTTAGCCGGGTCTTTTGACAAACTATCACATCCCCGAATCTCTGAAATTACTAATCCCGGTGTATCTGTTTTACGAATGATGAGCTCATCGCCAAGTCCTTCTAAAGCAAAACCGAGCACATCGTAGCCACAAGCTACATTCGCAACGGTGGCGGGGGCAAATACGTGAATCTCATTCATAATTATGCAGCTGATATTTTCATGATATCGGCGAAAATACCGGAAGCGGTAACGGCAGCACCGGCTCCTGCACCTTTAACTACTAAAGGCTGTTCGTCGTATCGGTTGGTGTAAAATAGCACGATGTTATCTTTTCCGCCTAAATTATAAAATGGATGATCTGCTCCAAAAGACTCGAGTCCTGTTTTGGCCTCACCATTTTCAAAAGTAGCTACGTATTTCAAACGCTGTCCTTTGTTGTTGGCGTTCTCATATAGCTCCTTGAAAGTTGCTACATGCTCATCCAGCTTAGCGTAAAATTCATCCAGTGTATCTGTATTCATACAATCTTCAGGTACAAATCCATTATTTGTAATATCATCGAGCTCCATGTCATAGCCGCTTACACGTGCTAATATGAGGATCTTACGCATCACATCCACACCGCTAAGGTCGATACGGGGATCAGGTTCCGTAAATCCTTCCGCTTTTGCTTCTTTTACTACTTCGCTGAATCGCGTAGTTCCGTCATAATTATTGAAAATAAAATTTAGCGTCCCTGAAAGAACGGCCTGAATTTTATGGATTTGATCTCCACTTTTTATCAAATCGTTGAGAGTTGAAATAACCGGAAGTCCGGCTCCAACATTGGTCTCATACAAAAACTTAGATTTATATTTGAGAGCCAGATCAGAAAGTTCCTCAAATTTACGATAGGAGGAAGAACATGCGATTTTGTTGGGTGTTACCACAGAAATACTACTTCCAAGCACTTCCTGATAAAGCTCGGCAACGCTTTCGGAAGCGGTAGAATCTATGAATACACTATTCCTGAGATTCAATTCTTTCATCCGCCCAATAAAGGAATTTCCTTCCATTGTTTCTTGGCTATTCTCTAAAAAAGAGGCCCAGTCATCTAATGGAATTCCTTTTTCATCAAAATACATTTTGCGTGAATTAGCTATTCCGGTGATCCGGATTTCCAGATTATATTTCTCGGCAAGATATTGCTGCTGGGTATGAATTTGATCAATAAACACGCGTCCTACATTTCCCACACCTACCATAAACAGGCTTAGTTTTTTTCGGTCGGATAAGAAAAAGCTTTCGTGAATACTGTTGAGTGATTTTTTTAGATCTCGTCGGGAAATAACCACAGAGATATTTAACTCGGTTGAACCCTGAGCTATGGCGCGCACATTCACCCCGTTATGACTTAGCGTAGCAAAAAGTTTGGCACTTACCCCTACTTGTTGTTTCATTTTAGAGCCAACAAGAGCCACAATAGAGAGATCTGTTTCTACCTCTAACAAGTTAATTTTACCGCTTTCCATCTCGTAGGTGAATTCCTGATGAATGGCTTTCTTTGCTTTATTTACATCACTTAGCGCAATGCCAACGGTGATGGAATGCTCTGAAGACGCTTGCGTAATCATAATTACGTTTACCTGATGCCGGCTCAATGATCCAAATAACCGAGAGGATATATTTGGCACCGCAATCATTCCGCTTCCGGTAAGGGTACACAAAGCAATTTCCTCGATACAAGAAGTGCCTTTTATCACCTGTCCGCTTGACGAGCCCTCATAGGAAATAAGCGTGCCGTTTTCTTCTGGGCAGGAAGTGTTCTTAATTCTAACCGGAATTTTGGCATCCATCAAAGGCTGCACGGTAGGGGGATAAATGACTTTCGCTCCAAAATGAGAAAGCTCCATGGCTTCTATATAGGATAAATGCTCGATGGGATGCGCTCCGGAAACCAAGCGAGGATCTGCTGTCATCATTCCAGTTACATCGGTCCATATTTGGAGCTCATCGGCTCCCAAGGCTGCCGCAAGGAGGGAAGCCGTATAATCTGAGCCGCCCCGTCCGAGGGTGGTAATCAGTCCGTCTTCTTTGGAAGAGGCCACAAAACCGGGACAAATACTCACTTTCCCTGCATTTCTAAATTTGTTTTGTATCTCGGAGTAGGTGGTAGAAATATCTACCCCGGCTTTGCCAAACCGATGGTCGGTTTTAATGAAAGATTTAGAATCAAATAAGCTGACTTCCAATCCTGTATGTTTAAAGAAATCAGTTATGATACGGGATGAGAGGAACTCTCCATAGCTCAGAATATGATCTAAGGAGCGGGGAGAAAGTTCGCCGATCAAGAATACACCGCGACAAATATCTTCAAGTTCGTTCAGCAGCAGCTTTGTTTCGGTGAGCGTATTGTTACGGGATTGAATAGATAGTAACTCGTTACAAAGTTCCAGATGTCTTGTTTCAATCGTATGTAAGGTATCGCGATATTTTTCATCTCCCGAAGCGGCCAGGTTAGCACAGTCCATCAGCTGATTTGTGATTCCGCTCAGTGCAGAAACCACCACCACAACCGGTTGTTTATCGGCAGCTTGCTGTACGATAGATTGAACTTTCTTAAGATTTTCTGAATTGGCTACAGAGGTTCCACCAAATTTTAAAACACGCATTATTTTATTGGATATAGTTAAAGACTAAAAGTTATAAAATGGCAATTTTGCCGGATGGGCGATATGTGTTGATGAACCCCCTAAGGGGTTGTAATGGTAATGGTGGTGGTAATAATCATAGACATAATCCCGGCGATAGCCGTAGGAAAAGCAGTTGCAATAAGGTTATGTCGTTGATCAAAAATCATGCTCTAAGTCTATTCCATTTCAAATTGAAAGTAAACCCTTTGGATGAAGTTTTACCTAAGTATTTGTGTTTGAAGAAAAACCTAACCATTGGTAGCGCTTTTTTGCGTGTGTAATCTTCTGAATAAATTCGTTTCAGTCATGGACATGAGAATGAGGATAGAAATAGAAAAGCCCAACTCAGAAAATGAATCGGGCTTCAGATATTAAAACACTATACATGCTTACACGGTCTCAATAATTGAGTTGAGAGTATCGCTTGGGCGCATGCGATCAAACACCACTTCGCTATCCGGTAAATAATAACCATTAATGTCTTGTGGTGAACCTTGGGCTTCGATCAGCTCCTTGCTGATATCAGATTCTTTATCTGCAAGTTTTTGAGCCACACCTGCAAAGCGATCAGCAAGTTCCATATCCTGCGTTTGCTTACTTAAAGCTTTGGCCCAATACATGGCTAAATAATAATGACTGCCACGATTGTCGAGCTCATTCACTTTTCGAGAAGGAGACTTATTATTCTGCAAATATTCTGAAGTGGCTGTATCTAAGGTTTCGCCAAGAATTTTAGCCCGTTCATTATCAAAGGTTTTGCCTAAATGATCTAAGGAAACTGCTAAGGCTAAGAATTCGCCCAGTGAATCCCAGCGCAAGTGCCCTTCATCCAAAAACTGTCGGATGTGTTTGGGAGCAGAACCACCGGCTCCGGTTTCGAATAAACCACCACCGTTCATGAGTGGGACAATGGATAACATTTTAGCACTGGTCCCAAGCTCTAAAATTGGGAAGAGATCGGTCAGATAATCGCGCAGCACATTTCCGGTCACCGAAATGGTGTCATTTCCATCTATTATTCTATCCAGTGAGTATCTCATCGCTTTAGTGGGAGACATGATTTTGATCTCAAGTCCTTCCGTATCATGTTGTGGCAAATACTCGTTAACCTTTTGGATAAGTGCCGCATCATGTGAGCGGTTTTCATCCAGCCAAAAGACAGCAGGCAACCCGGTTTCACGAGCTCTGCGAACTGCAAGGCCCACCCAGTCTTGGATAGGATCGTCCTTGGTTTGACACATTCTCCAGATATCACCTTGTTCAACGGGATGCTCAACCAAGGTATTTCCGTTTTTACTTACCACGCGAACCGAACCGTTCCCCGGAATTTCAAAGGTTTTGTCGTGCGAGCCATATTCTTCCGCCTTTTTAGCCATCAAACCAATGTTAGGTACGGAACCCATCGTAGTAGGATCAAAAGCGCCGTGCTGCTTACAAAACTCGATTACTTCATCATAAATACCCGCATAACTGCTATCGGGAATTACCGCTTTGGTATCTTGGGTTTCATTATTCTTATTCCACATTTTTCCGGAAGTACGAATCATAGCCGGCATGGAAGCATCAATAATTACATCACTTGGAACGTGCAGGTTGGTGATGCCTTTATCTGAATTCACCATGGCCAAATCAGGACCATTTTCATAACATTTTTGAATGTCGGCTTTAATCTCAGCTTGCTTGGCTTCGGGTAGCTCCTGTATTTTTGCTTCCAGATCTGCAAAACCATTGTCGGGATCAACTCCGAGTTCTTTTAGCGTATCTGCATGCTTCTCGTAAACATCCTTAAAATATACTTTAACTGCGTGACCAAATATAACCGGGTCAGAAACCTTCATCATTGTGGCTTTCATATGCAGAGAAAACAATACGTTCTTTTTCTTGGCGTCTTCAATCTCTTTTTCCAGAAAGCTAACCAATGCATTTTTACTTAAAGCAGAAGCATCAATTATTTCACCGGGCAGCAGGGGAGTACTTTCTTTTAAAACAGTAGCTTTTCCGTTGGCATCCACAAATTCAATTTTTACATCATCGGCATCGGTAACCATCACTGATTTTTCGGAAGTACAGAAATCATGATTGTCCATGGTTGAAACGTGCGTTTTGGAAGCCGAACTCCATTCACCCATAGAATGAGGATGATTGCGAGCGTATTCTTTAACCGCTTTAGGAGCACGTCGGTCTGAGTTTCCTTCTCTCAGAACCGGGTTAACGGCGCTTCCTTTCACTTTATCATAGCGTGACTGAATTTCTTTTTCCTTGTCGTTTTTGGGCTCTTCCGGATAATCTGGTAAATCATAGCCTTTATTTTGGAGCTCTTTAATTGCTGATACTAACTGTGGAAGTGAAGCACTGATATTTGGTAATTTGATGATATTGGCTTCAGGCTGTTTTGCCAACTCACCAAGTTCTGCTAAGGCGTCGGGCACCTTTTGTTGTTCACTCAAATAATCAGGAAAATGAGCGAGAACACGCGCAGCCAGTGAAATATCTTTGGTTTCAACATTCACTCCTGCTGCCTTAGTAAAAGCTTCCACCATGGGCAGAAAAGAATGGGTGGCAAGATAGGGCCCTTCGTCTGTGATCGTGTAAAAAATTTTGGCTTTGTCAGTGCTCATTTTATAGTATAGATTTACAGTTTTAAATTGATTTGCAGACTTTATAAATCGTTCTATTGCTCAAATTATGTTTTTGAAAGTCTGCTATTTCTAAGTTCGATAAAATACTTTATGAACCAAAATTGGAAGAGTCAGAGTTTACAAATTTTAGAGCTCAAGAACACCCGTTGCAAAGTCTTCTGTTATTGGATGGGCATCCGTCTAAAACGGAAATGAATGGGTAGCAGAGAATCAATATAAAGCCTGAATAAGTGAATATTCAAAAGATGAAACCGGCTTTCTTATTCTGTATATTGAATCATAATAGCTAACCCATCTCGTTAGCATTTATAAAGCCAATAAAAATACGTGCTGTTATGATTCGACCCATGTTCGGCTTCCGGCCAAAACCCAAAAAATTTGATTATCAGTTTCAACACTACAATCCTGAAAAGGATGAGCGTGAAAAACGCAGAAAACGCATTAAATTCGACACTCACACACGTCGGCGACCGAAACAGTTTGTCCGAGTGATATTTTACGCAGCACTATTGGCCATGATAGTTTATTTAATTTCACTTTAAAGAAGTATAGAACAACATTGAGCGAAACCCGGATTAGCGATTCTATTATATATCAGCTTCCCCCAGAAATCAGTAATAAAATTGCGGCTGGTGAGGTCATTCAACGTCCGGCTTCGGTGGTCAAAGAACTCCTGGATAATGCCATCGATGCAGGAGCCGATCAGCTTCGGATTTTAATCCAAAATGCAGGACGCACACTTATACAAGTTTCAGATAATGGCTGCGGGATGAGTAAAGATGACCTCCCACTTTGTTTTGAGCAACACGCTACTTCTAAAATCCATTCTGTGGATGATTTGTTCAAGATTCGGACGCTTGGTTTTCGGGGTGAGGCAATGGCATCAATTGCTTCAGTTTCTCAGGTAATGGTGAAAACGAAAAGGGCCGAAGATGAAAGTGGCTGGGAATTTGAAGTATGGGGTGGAGAAGAGCGCGATATCAAGCCAACAGCCACTGATAATGGAACCACCATTGCGGTACGGAACCTGTTTTTTAATATACCGGCACGACGGCAATTTCTGAAAACGAATGTAACGGAGCTTCGGCATATACTTCGAACCATTCAATATGCTGCGCTTGCAAGCACGGATGTTGCTTTTTATGTGGAAGCGGACGGAGATATCATTTATGATTTACCGATCCAGAATCTCAAAAATAGAGTTACACAGATTTTTGGAAATTCTTATAAGGCCAGCCTGATTGAATTTGGTGAGGAGACGAGCTATGTGAAAATTCACGGTTTTGCTTCAGATCCTAAGCTGGCAAAAAAAAGTAGGGGAGAGCAGTTTTTGTTTGTGAATGGACGTCCGTTTCAGCACCGATA
>JBDNFJ010000108.1:0-5829 GCA_041689895.1 Gracilimonas sp.
GAGCCTTTTGAATTATATGTAGTGGATACCGTAATCCCCGAACGTGAAATCCGGCTCACTCATACCATTCCTGATTCCTTTTATGACTACGATTGGCAGAAAGAAGATTATGTTCAATTCACAGGTCGTGATGGCAAAACACGTTTGTCTATGTCGGTGTTAAAACCCGAAAAACGAAATCCGAAAGGGAACCCGGTGGTTGTATTTGTGCACGGTGCGGGCTCCCTTCAAAACGTATATAAGGGATGGTCGAATAGCTACTGGCGCGAATATATGTTCAACCAGTATTTAACGCATCAGGGATATTATGTGATAGAAGTGGATTACCGGCACAGTACCGGATATGGCCGTAAATTTCGTGAGGACGTTACCAACTGGATGGGCAAATATGAAACGCATGATATCGTGGATGGACTCTCCTTTTTAGCCGATAATTTTGACAAGGCCGATACTTCTCGTGTGGGTGTTTTTGGGGGAAGTTATGGCGGATTTATGGCGCTTTATACCGTGGGTGTTGCCCCCGAACATTTTGATGCGGCCGTGGGATTGCGTTCGGTTACCAATTGGGAAAATTACTATCACACCAATCCATGGTACACGCTGCCGCGATTGGGTACGCCGGAAAAAAATCCCGAAAATTATGCACGCAGCTCGCCCATCACTTACGCTGATTCGTTAAAACGGCCGGTGCTGTTGTTGCATGGCATGATTGATAATAATGTGGGATTTCAGGACGCCGCTCAGTATATCGAACGTCTTATTCAATCGGGCAACAAGAACTTTGAGATGATGATGTACCCAACCGAGCGCCACAGTTTCCGCGATGATGACGCTTGGAATGATGAGTATCGCCGAATTGATGCGTTTTTTAAAAAGCATTTGAAAGGAGCAGAGTGACGTGTGATAGGATGAGGATTTCATGAATCTAATGGTGAAAATAATGCTATGGATACTGGGTGCGGTTACACTTTTTATTTTTCTGGTGGTGATGCTCGGCTGGTTTTTCTCCAAGCCCGGATATGAAGGCCCGGAATCCAATCACTTTAATGGATCCACGTTTCAAAATATTGGTGAGGTTCCTTCAAAAGGATTTTTTGATGTGATGAAATGGTATCTCAATCGAGATCAAGGAACTTGGAAAGAAATTCCGGAGAGCGAGGTGATTTTTCCCCAAAAACCAGTTGCAAAAGTTTCGGATGCGTTAGTTATAACTTACGTGAACCATTCCACTTTCCTCATTCAGGTAGATGGATTGAATATCCTCACCGACCCAGTTTGGAGTGATAGAGTAAGTCCGCTGAGCTTTGCCGGGCCAAAACGTATGCGTCCGCCGGGAGTGAGGTTTAAGGATCTCCCAAAAATTGATTTGGTTATCATCAGTCATAATCACTACGACCATTTGGATATCCCAACCTTGAAGAAATTAGAGGCGCGGTTTCAGCCACAGTTCGTAGTTCCACTGGGTGTGGATGTACTTCTTAATGAAGAGGGAATCTCGAATACGGTTTCTTTGGATTGGTGGGATAAAGAGGAGGTTTCTGACAACATGAATGTTAATCTCGTTCCTGCTCAGCACTTTTCAGCCCGTGGACTTTTTGATCGTGATAAAACGCTATGGGGCGGCTATGTAATCGAGACTCCTTCAGGAAACATATACTTTGCCGGCGATACCGGTTATGGTGATTTCTTCCCGGAAATTGGTAAACGATTTGAGCCCATTAAAATCGGGTTGATTCCAATCGGCGCTTACAAACCCCGCTGGTTTATGAGTCCGGTTCATGTTGACCCTGCGGAAGCCATTCAAATCCACAAAGACACTGGCGCAGAAATTAGCTTCGGGATGCACTTCGGCACCTTCCCACTGGCCGATGATGGGATGGAAGAACCCGAGCTTGATTTTGCCAAAGCCATTCAAAAGCCGGAAAATAAAGGCGTGAATTTTAAGCTGCTTACTGAGGGGGATGCGTTTACCCTACGTTAAATCAAATGGTTTGATATTTCCGGATTTACAAAAGGAGGGCTAAATCCTCCTAAATTAATGCTACACATTTTGTACCTTGTCGCAAGCCAAAAACGACTTTTAGCATGTCAGAAACCTACCGCGCACTTACCAGGAAATATCGCCCACATTCCTTTGAGGATATTGTATCACAAGAGCATGTGAGCAGTACCATCCAGAATGCCATAAAGCAAAACAGGCTGTCGCATGCGTATATGTTTTGTGGTCCGCGTGGAGTGGGTAAAACCACGATGGCACGTGTAATTGCCCGAACCATCAACGAAATTGATAGCAGTGTGGATGGCGAGTCGTTAACAAGCACGCTCAACATTGTAGAACTGGATGCGGCTTCCAATCGTGGTGTTGATGATGTGGCTCGTTTGCAGGAAAGTGTTCGTATTCCCCCACAAAATGGACGCTACAAAGTGTTCATCATTGATGAGGTGCACATGCTGAGCTCAACGGCATTTAATGCACTGCTAAAAACGTTGGAGGAACCGCCCGCCCACGTCATTTTTATTTTCGCAACTACCGAGCCACATAAGGTTCTGCCAACTATTTTATCTCGTGTACAACGCTTTGACTTTAAGCGGATTGCGGTAAAAGAAATTGTTGAGCGATTACGCAAAATTTCGCTGGATGAAAACATCTCCATTGATGAAGAATCGCTTCATGTAATTGCGAAAAAAGCGGATGGCGCTTTACGAGATGCGCTGAGCCTGATGGATCAAGCTATTGCTTTCTGCGGCGAAACTATTACCTATAATGAATTGCTTCAGGCGCTGAACGTGGTGGGTATCGACCGACTGTTTCAACTTATGGAATGTGTGAAAGAGCATGATGCAGATAAAGGGTTGGAGCTCATCAACACCTTGCTGCAAGAAGGGTACGACATTCAGGAATATTTGGTTGGATTAACCGAGCATTTGCGCAATTTGTATGTGGCGCACGAGTCGGCACAGCTGTATTTGGTAGAGGCTTCTGAAGATACCAAAGCACGATATCAGCAAAGCGCCCCTGATTTTACCCGAGATGATTTGATGCGCATGTTGCACATGATCAGCGAAGCGCAAATCAAGCTGAAGAATGCGAGTCAGCCAAGAATTCAGTTTGAAATTACCCTACTGAAACTCATCCACATGGAACGAGCTGAGCGGCTTTCCGAGCTATTACAGAGCTTGGAGGAGTTAAAAAAAAACTCCGGTAATTTTGTAAATACAGCCAAAAACGACTCAAATACAGCTGAAAATACTTCTGAAACAGAAAGCTCATCAGCGCCTAAAGATCATGATGCGAAAGATGCGAAAGAGAAGCCTACATCAAACGAAGCTGAAGTAAAGGCTGAGAAGGATGCGGATAACACGCAAGAAGTTGAGCAGAATTCAGAATCTTCAAGTGAAACGGCTTCCGTAAAACAAGAGGAGGCCGTTCATAATAACTCTGCATCTCAGCGAGATAACGGGGATTCATTGCCGGCAGAATCTCAACCCGAAACCGCATTGGCAGAGGGTACAGATGAAAAGTTGGATGACCATGAAATGCAGGAGGGCGATGATTACGATCTGGGCGCTCCCGCTTTAATGACCAATCTTTCCAAAAAAACGATGGCGGCAAAAAAGACCCCGATGAGTAATGGGAATCGGCCGTCGGCTTCAACTTCACCCCACCATAACAAAAACGAAGCCTCGCGAAAGGTGACGCTGGAGCTGGTTCAGGAGCAATGGCCAGTGTATTTGGAAGCGTTGAAAGGGGATTTCCCAATGCTTTTACATTTACAAATGGAGCGGGTGAAAGTAGTTAAATTGAAGGGGTCGGAGCTTTATTTGGAATGTGAGAATCTGTTTTCCAAGAAAATGGTGGATGAACAAAACTCAGAACTTCAAAAGAAATTAAAGGAATGCGTGGGCTCTTTACTGCGTTTTAATGTGTCGGTGGGCAAGCAGGATGAGCGCCAAAAGCCTATGAGCGTGTATGAGCGATTTAAGCAAATACAACAAAAAGACCCCATCATACGTGATATCGTCGAGATTTTTGGAGCAGAACTTGAATATTAACCCAATTTGTAGTTCAATTAGTAGGTGTGTTTTGTTTCAAAACATTGATTAAATGAAATTCAAAAAATTAATAAAACATTATGAGTGATTTTAATATGGCCGATATGTTCGGCAAAGTTCAGGAAATGCAATCGAAAATGCAGGAAGCCCAAGAAAAGCTGAAGGATATAGTGGTAGAAGCCGAAGCCGGTGGCGGAATGGTGAAAGTGAAGGCCAACGGAAATAAGCAGATTGTTTCTATTTCTATGGATGAGGATGTAGTAGATCCGGCGGACAAAGAAATGCTGGAAGACTTGATTGTGGCGGGTGTGAATAAAGCACTTGAGAAAGCCGATGAAGTTTCCAAAGAAAAAATGCAGGATATGTATAAAGGCATGATTCCAGGTGGTGGAATTCCGGGCATGGATATGTCAAAACTTGGGCTTTAAGAGAAATCTAAAATGGTAAATGAAAGAGTAGAAATTGGTTCTTTGCGGCCTGAAATTTCATTTCAAACTTTAATTTTTAATTCCTGAATGCAAATAACTTCAGAATATTTAGAGCGAGCCATTGAACAGCTTGCCAAACTCCCCGGCACCGGACGGAAATCGGCTCAACGCATCGCCATCCATTTGCTAAAACAGAACGATGAAAATGCCTACAAGCTTGCTCAGGCTATTGTAGATTTAAAGGAGAAAGTGACCCGGTGCTCCATTTGTGGAAATGTGAGTGATTCAGACCCTTGCAAGATTTGTGATAATCCAAAACGGAGTGCTTCAGAAATATGCGTGGTCGAAGAGTTTAACGATGTGTATATCATCGAGAAATCAAACGAATTTAGAGGTCGCTATCATGTGTTGGGCGGGGTGATTTCGCCGATGGACAACATTGGCCCGGATAAGTTACGCATCCAAGAGTTGCTGAAACGCGTGGGGGAGGATGAGCAAATCAAAGAAGTGATTCTGGCATTAAATCCCGATGCGGAAGGTGAGGCTACTTCTTATTACATCAACAAGCTGCTGAATTCATACGAGGTTAGTGTAACCCGCATTGCCTATGGAATTCCCATGGGAACCGAGCTTGAATTTATTGATGAGGCTACCTTAAGCCGTGCATTTGCCAGCCGAAACAGTTTTTAACGTTATTTTAAGTACTGAGAACACTAAGTTTCCAGAGAATATTTTTGAGATTGAACACCCCAAGAACTTGATGCGCTATTATCCTATGTTCTTTCAAAACAATAAATAACCTTAACCCTCCGCTTCCAGCGGTTAAATTAGTAAGCATGAAACAACTACTAACGCTCGTATGTATCTTAACTTTTGCCCTGCCCGGTGTGCAGGCTCAAAACCAAAACTATTGGCAGCAGAAAGTCGATTACACAATGGATGTTGATGTAGATGCCAAAAATCATCAATATGCCGGAAAACAAACGCTGGTGTACACGAACAACTCACCGGACGTACTGAACCGCGTTTACTATCACCTGTATTTTAATGCATTTCAACCGGGAAGCATGATGGATAATCGCTCCCGAACCATCGTAGATCCGGACCGCCGTGTGGGTGATCGAATATCTCATTTAGACGAAAGTGAGATTGGCTACGAAAAAATCAACTCACTGACGCAGGATGGAAAAGCAGTAAAATATGAAGTGGATGGAACCATTTTAGTGGTTGAGCTAAACAAGCCCATCAAACCAGGCGCCAAAACCACGTTCAAAATGGAATGGGACGCACAAGTACCTCTTCAAATCCGACGATCGGGATGGAATAATAAAGCAGGCGTAGAATTATC
>JBDNFJ010000109.1:0-2061 GCA_041689895.1 Gracilimonas sp.
TCAAATGCCGTGTAGGTGTTTCCGGAACTACGTCGTTCAAATTCAATTAAACGAGCAATTCTCTGTGGCTCTACCAGATTTGAAAGCACCCTTGCTTGAGCACTTCGGAAAGTCTCGATAGCCGATGCCTGATTCACTTTACCCAAGATATCGGTATTGAAGGCCCATGTTGGAGAACTAAACGCATGCTTTTGTAAGAAAGCCATCGCTTTTTTCTGAGTGGCTTCATCCACAGGCTCATAAACGGCTCCTTTTTGGTCGTATGTTTTATAGTTCTCATACACGCCACCAATGTTATTTAAAGCATGGCCCATGTATCGTCCCCACTGGCCAATCATGTTAGTGTACAGCTCTCCCAAGTCATCATAATCTCTGCCGTCTTTTTTGGTCCATTCTACCAGGTTTTTGGTGATTACCTGAAGGTTGGCTAAACCAAGTTCACCGGCTGCCATAGCATTATTGGTGAGGTCTTCATTTTGAGATCTTGGATCAATCTTACTTCCAGTTTGTCGGCCGTAGAAGTACACCGGATCGCCGGCTCGTTCAATAACCCATTTGTCAAGTGTTTTCTGAATTTCTGCGTCACTCATGTCATCAGGGAACCAAGTGTATCCCCACTTTGCGGCCCATTTGTCATATTCGCCAATGGCAGGATAGAAACTGGTAACGCCGTCGCCGGGCTGTGCTACGTAATTAAAACGAGCATAATCCATGATAGAAGGCGCTGTACCGTGCGTGGAGGTAAACTCGGGATCACGGAGTTGTTCTACCGTATAAGCATAGCTTGAACCCCAGTTATGAGGGAAGCCTAAAGTGTGACCCACTTCGTGCGATGATACAAAGCGAATTAGCTGACCCATCGTCTCATCATCAAACTGCACGTGCCGTGCAGCAGGATTGGCCGCTGCTGTCTGAATAAAGTACCAGTTACGCAATAAGTTCATCACGTTGTGGTACCAACCAATGTCGCTTTCCAAAATCTGGCCGGAGCGTGGATCATGAACGTGAGGTCCGTAAGCATTTTGGACGGGCGATGCAAAATAGCGGATGACCGAATAGCGCACGTCTTCCGGGCTAAATTCGGGATTTTCTTTGGTAGGCGGGTCTTTTGCTATAATCGCATTTTTGAAACCGGCAGCTTCAAAAGCGGCTTGCCAGTCTTCTACGCCTTCTTTCAGATATTTTCTCCACTTCATAGGGGTAGCCGGATCAATGTAATACACAATCTGATCAACCGGCTCAACCAACTCACCTCGCAAATAGGCTTCTTTGTCTTTAGGAATTAACTCGTAGCGAGTGATATCCTGAATTTCTTTTGCTTTCTGAATTTCATCACTATACTCAGTTTTCTGAACACTGAAAAATCCAACGCGGTCATCATAAGCGCGCGATCTCATGGTCTCTTCAGGAAGTATAACCATACTGTGATTCACTTCAATAGAAATGGTTCCTGTAGAGGAATTTGAAGGAGGCTCGCTTGCTTCGTAGGTCAATACGCTTCGAGCTTCAATATTTTTGGGATAACTGTTAATATGCTCGATGAAGGTACGACTGCCATCTAAACGGCGCACTTTATACCGGGTGCGGCTGCGGCTATCTAAGCCTAAAGAGGGAATATCAGATGAAAATAAATCCGTTACAGCAATCACCACGCCAGAGGTGTCTTCACTCAGTGCCTTAATGTCGAATGCGGCAATTATAGGCTCAAAGTTTGAGTTCTTAACCGCCTGATAAATAGGCATGGTATCAGAAGCTACGTTCTCATACGAAACATGACGAAGCATAATTTGATCGTCTCTTCGCTGCCATCGCACAATTTGTGTATTTAATTTCTCGCCACCGTATCCAAGGTTTTCGGCCGTTTTAGCTATACGTGAAACTAACAGAAACTCACGATCGAGCAGCTCATTAGGAATCTCATAATAATATTTGTCCTCTACTTTGTGGACATCAAAAAGCCCTTCGTCGGTCTCCGCTTTCTTAGTAATTACATCACTATACTTCTTTATGCCTTCTTTGGCATCCTTTCCGCCCCGCATTCCGCTGGGAGCCTTGCTCGGA
>JBDNFJ010000110.1:0-13114 GCA_041689895.1 Gracilimonas sp.
CTCCGGTGTAGAGATGGTAATGCCAGGCGACAATGTGAAATTAAACGTAGAACTAATCCAGCCGGTAGCGATGGAGAATGGACTGCGATTTGCGATTCGCGAAGGTGGCCGAACGGTCGGCGCCGGAGTGGTAACTAAAATATTGGAATAACCAATTGCCTTAATAAAGTCAACGCACAGAGTAGTCGGTAAACCCGTCTGCTCTTGCGCACTTTATACGGGTGTAGCTCAGTTGGCAGAGCACTGGTCTCCAAAACCAGGTGTCGGGAGTTCGAGCCTCTCCACCCGTGCAGACTAAATAAATACCTATGAGTAAGATTAATAATTTTTTTGACGGCGTTGTAAAGGAATTCAAAAAGGTTTCTTGGCCAACCCAAAAAGAACTGATAGATAACACGATTATAGTAGTGATATTTTCAATCATCGTATCTGTGTTCATTTTTGGTGTTGATCAGCTGTACAGCACGATCTTAGAAGCTATTTATAATTAATAATGAGTAAAGAAATGACACATGGTTGGTATGTGGTTCGCTGCTTTTCTAGCCATGAAAAAAAGGTTCAAGAATATCTTGAGCGCGAAATAGCAGAACAAGGCTTAGAGGATAAAATCAAAGAGATTTTGATTCCTACTGAGACGGTTGTTGAGATTCGTTCGGGCAAGAAACGTACCAGGGAAAAGAATTTTTTCCCTGGCTATATCCTTTTGAATACTCATTACGATGAAGAGGTAAACAATTTAATTCAAAGCGCACCATCCTGCCTTGGTTTTTTGAAGGTCGGTAAGAATGTAACGGTGCCAACACCACTAAAAGAGCACGAAATCCAACGCATTATAGGACGAGTGCAAGATGGTGGTGATGAAGCGCGGAATATTGAAATTCCGTATAGCGAGGGAGACCTGGTTAAAGTGATATCCGGTCCGTTTAAAGATTTTGACGGGACGGTTCAGGAAGTAAATCCTGAGAAACTGAAACTGCGTGTTATGGTAAGTATTTTTGGCCGTAAAACACCGGTAGAAGTGGATGTTAGCCAAGTTGAATCCGCCACATAAAGAACCTAGTTGATGCACACTAGCTATTACGCAAAATAAACAGAAGTTATTAATTATAGGATCCTGAGAATCCATGGCTAAAAAAGTTGAGAAAATCCTGAAGCTCCAGATTGTTGGGGGGCAGGCGAACCCTGCGCCACCTGTTGGACCGGCACTCGGTCAAGCGGGAATCAATATTATGGAGTTTTGTAAAGCCTTTAATGCTAAGACTCAGGACAAGGCCGGAACTGTTGTTCCTGTTGAGATTACGGTTTATGCTGATAAGTCTTTTACATTCAAAACAAAGACCCCACCAGCACCCGTACTTCTTAAGCAAGCAGCGAAAATCAAGTCCGGATCAGGCGAACCGAACCGAAATAAAGTAGGTACGGTTAGCTGGAGCCAATGCAAAGACATTGCCGAGCAGAAGATGGAAGATTTAAATGCATTTGACATCGAAGCTGGTGCGGAAATGGTTGCAGGAACGGCTCGCAGTATGGGTCTTAGAGTAAATCGCGAAAAGTAAGGAAATTGTGATCATGGCAAAAAGAGGAAAAAAATATCAACAGGCTGTGGCACTCGTGAACTCCGAAGTAGGTTATACTTTGGAAGAAGCGTGCGATCTGGTTAAAAAGACATCAAACACTAACTTTGACTCTTCTGTGGACGTTGACGTTCGCTTAGGGGTTGATCCGCGCCACGCCGACCAAATGGTCCGTGGTACTGTGAGCTTGCCTCACGGAACGGGTAAAGAAGTTCGTGTGCTGGCTCTCGTAAATGAAGCCAAGCAAGATGAAGCCAGAGAAGCTGGTGCCGACCATGTTGGTCTTGATGATTACATTACGAAAATTGAAGAAGGGTGGGCTGATATAGACGTTATTATCGCCACACCTGACGTAATGGGTAAACTCGGTAAGCTGGGGCGCTTTTTAGGGCCCCGCGGACTGATGCCGAACCCTAAGAGTGGAACCGTAACAATGGATGTAGCTGATGCTGTTAACCAAGTAAAAGCAGGTCAGATAGATTTCCGTGTAGATAAAGCCGGGATCTTACATACTTCCATTGGTAAAGTAAGTTTTAATGCCAGTGACTTGAAAGATAATGCAGAATCATTCTTTCGCACGGTAATGAGCTTACGGCCGGCTTCCGCAAAAGGGCTGTATGTGAAAAGTGTTTTCATAAGCAGCACAATGGGGCCAAGTATCCCGATAAGCAGAACCGCAGTAACATCCCTATAATAGGAGGAAATGAATTATGCCTACTGCAGAAAAGCAAGCAGTTATAGACCAAATTACCGTAACGCTGAAAAGTTCAAGTGCATTATATGTAACGAACTATACCGGCATGTCGGTACCTGAAGTTAATGAACTGCGTGGTGCATTTCGTAAGGGAGATATTCACTTCAAAGTATATAAGAACAAACTCATGAAGCTTGCAATGGAGCAGGTTGGTGGTTTCGATGAAATCATCCCCTCTCTGGTTAAGCAAAATGCGTTTGTATTCGTTGAAGAAGAATTATCTGCACCTGCCAAGGTATTGAAAGATTTTATCAAGGATAACAACAAGCCACAGTTTAGAGCCGCTATCGTAGATGGAGACTTCTACGGTGAGGATAAACTGGAAGTTTTGGCTGCAATGAAGTCTAAGAACGAGATTATTGGAGATATCATTGGTCTGTTAATGGCCCCACTATCAAATGTAGTTGGTGCACTTAACTCACAAGGATCTAACCTTGTTGGTGCCGTGAAAACCATCGCTGAAAAAGGCGAAGAATAACCCTTATTTACACAACTAGAATTTTTTATATTAAAACAACTGGAGAAAAAAATGGCTGACGTTAAAGATTTAGCTGAACAGCTTGTCAACCTAACAATTAAAGAAGCAAACGAACTTGCCCAAGTTCTTGAAGATGAATACGATATCAAGCCTGCTCAAGCTGCTGTTGCAGTAGCTGGACCTGCTGCTGGTGGAGAAGCCGGCGGTGGTGAAGAGCAAACTGAGTTTGACGTAATTCTGAAAAGTGCCGGTGCTAAGAAAATCGCGGTAATTAAAGAAGTACGCGGAATAACTGGTCTTGGGCTGAAAGAAGCCAAAGGATTGGTTGACAGTGCGCCTGGTGCCATAAAAGAAGCGGTATCGAAAGATGAAGCTGAGCAACTTAAAGCCAAGCTTGAAGAAGCTGGTGCTGAAGTAGAGCTTAAGTAACTCATACTTACACATTCGTTGGTAGCCAATGCCGTGTAAACGGTATTGGCTATTGGCGTCTATATAAATTGACCCCAATCCTTTGGGGTTTGCCCGTTTAATTTACCTTCAATCTAAGAGGAGAGGTTCTTTTTGAGCAAGAAGATGCAAACTATTCCGAACACGGAACGCTTATCGTTTGGTAAAACCAAGCCTGTACTGGATTATCCAGATTTTCTGGATATCCAATTAGAGTCATTTGAAGAATTTGTACAACTTGATATTGCTCCCAACGAGCGAGAAAGTCAAGGACTACAGCGTATTTTTAATGAAAATTTTCCGATCCAAGATACACGCGAAACTCACATTCTTGAGTTCCTTTATTACAATGTGGATGTGCCTCGGTACACCATCGCAGAATGTCAGGATCGCAGTTTAACCTATTCCGTTCCCCTGAAAGCAAAACTCCGCCTTTCATCTGTTGATGATAGTGACGAGGCCAGCGAAACTATTGAACAGGAAGTATTTTTAGGTGACCTGCCCTGGATGTCCAATCGTGGTACGTTTATTATAAACGGTGCTGAACGCGTAATTGTAAGCCAATTACATCGCTCACCCGGTGTGTTCTTTGGCCAGAATGTACATCCAAACGGAACCCAGCTGTATTCCGCTCGCGTAATTCCTTTTAAAGGATCGTGGATTGAGTTTACGACCGATATCCGTGATGTGCTTTGGGCTTATATAGATCGAAAGAAGAAAGTTCCTGCCACAACCTTATTGAGAGCGTTAGGATATTCTTCTGATATTGAGCTGTTGAGCCTGTTTGAAATTTCCGAGGAAATCAAGTTTGGCAAGAAAGCAGATTATAACAAGAAACTCGTAGAACGCCGCCTTGCTCAAAACATTGTTGTTGAAAGCATGGAAGAAGTGGTAGATGACGAGACCGGAGAAGTTACAGAAGCCCTGAATCGTCAGATTATTTTTGAACGTGATCACGAACTTACTGAAGATGATTTTGGATCACTTAAAGATGCTGAAGTTGGAAAAGTATTAGTTCAGAAGATTACAGCTGAAGAGTCGGAACGTTCCGTGATGATGAACACGCTGCGTAAGGATCCTTCCTACGACGAAAGTTCTGCGTTAGGCGAAATTTATCAGCAAATTCGCTCCGGGGAAATGCCCGATCCAGAAACGGCACGATCTATCCTTGAACGCCTCTTCTTTAGCGACAAGAAATACGATCTTGGTGAAGTTGGCCGATATCGCCTGAATAAACGATTGAAATTAGATCAGGAAAACACGCTACAATACCTCACGAAAGAAGATATCGTGGCTATTGTTAAAGAAGTGATTCGACTGAAGAACATGAAATCTCAGGTTGATGATATTGATCACCTGAGTAACCGACGAGTGCGCACCGTAGGCGAGCAGCTTGGACAGCAGTTTGCTATCGGACTTGCCCGAATGGCACGAACTATTCGTGAGCGCATGAGCTCTCGTGATGCAGAGCAACTGACTCCGCAAGATCTTGTGAATGCTCGAACCATCTCAAGTGTGATCAACACATTTTTTGGAACTAATCAGCTTTCTCAGTTTATGGATCAAACCAATCCACTGGCTGAATTAACGCACAAACGCCGTATGTCGGCATTAGGTCCTGGTGGTTTGACACGTGAGCGAGCCGGGTTTGAGGTTCGTGATGTTCACTACACACACTATGGCCGGCTTTGCCCGATTGAAACCCCTGAGGGGCCAAATATTGGGTTGATCTCTTCTTTATGTATTCACGCAAAAGTAAATGACTTTGGGTTTATTGAAACCCCTTATCGTAAGGTACATGATGGTATAGTATCTAAAGATGTTGAATACTTGGCGGCAGAGCAAGAGGATGAAACAGTTATAGCGCAGGCAAATGCTGAGATTGATGACAAAGGAATGTTTGAAACCGATGCCATCTTCTCGAGAACTCGCGAAGGTAATTACCTAAGAGTAAAACCAGAAGAAATTGAATATATGGACGTTGCCACTAACCAGATTACATCTCTGGCGGCAGCACTGATTCCATTTATTGAACACGATGATGCTAACCGTGCCTTGATGGGCTCGAACATGCAGCGTCAGGCCGTACCATTGCTTCGCCCTGAAGCTCCCGTTGTTGGAACAGGGCTTGAGCAGCGTGCTGCGCGTGACTCTCGTGCCATTATTACATCAGATTCAGCTGGTGAAGTAGTATATGTAAGCGCTACGGAAATCAGGGTTAAATATGACCGCAGCGACGATCAGCAAAATTGCTATTTCGATGGCGGGGTAAAATCATATACCCTCGATAAGTTCATCCGTACCAACCAAGATACTACTATTAACCAGCGTCCGGTTGTTAAAATTGGTGACAAAGTAAAAGAAGGCCAAGCTCTTGCCGACGGTTGTTCAACCGATAAAGGGGAGCTTGCTCTGGGCCGTAACCTGCTTGTGGCGTTTATGCCTTGGAGAGGTTACAACTTTGAGGATGCCATTGTAGTGAGCGAGCGCGTTGTTCAAGATGATATTTATACTTCCATTCACGTAACGGAATTCGAGCAACAAGTTCGGGACACGAAGCGTGGTGAAGAAGAGCTAACTCGTGAAATCCCGAATGTAAGTGAGGAAGCTACGCGCAACCTCGACGAGCGGGGAATTATCCGGGTTGGAGCAAAAATTGAGCATGGCGATATTCTGGTAGGTAAGATCACTCCAAAAGGAGAAACCGATCCAACGCCGGAAGAAAAACTGTTGCGTGCTATCTTCGGCGATAAAGCCGGTGATGTGAAAGATGCCTCTCTGAAAGTGCCCCCGGGCGTTCAGGGAACCGTTATCGACACAAAACTTTTCAGCCGCAAACGGGATGAATTAGTTTCTCGCAAAGAAGAGAAAAAACGTGTTCAGCAAGAAGAAGAACGTCATTCCCAAAAAGTAGCTGAACTCAATCAGCTGTGGGCAGACAAAATGTATTCGCTGCTTCGCGACAAAACCTCCCCAGGCGTACTCAACTACAGTAATGTAGAGCTGATACCAAAAGGTGAGAAGTACAAAAAATCTGTATTTGAAGAACTTGATCCAGTAAACATCAACGAAAACATCGATTGGGCCACAGATGGTGAGCTTGTGAAGATGGTGAGAAAGTTGTTTGCCAATTACCGAGACCTTCGTCGTGAAATAGACACGGAAGCAAAACGCCGTAAGTTTGCCATTCAGGTAGGAGATGAACTTCCTCCCGGTATTATCCAGAAAGCGAAAGTTTATGTAGCTAAAAAACGTAAGCTTCACGTAGGGGATAAAATGGCCGGCCGTCACGGTAACAAAGGTGTGGTTGCTAAAATTGTGCCTGCCGAAGACATGCCATTTATGGAAGACGGAACCCCGGTTGATATTTGTCTCAACCCGCTGGGTGTGCCTTCACGTATGAACCTTGGTCAGATTTATGAAACCATTCTTGGATGGGCCGCTAAAAAAATGGGAGTTACTTTTGCATCTCCTATTTTCGACGGTGCTACCATGGATGAGGTTCGTGAGAAATTGAGAGAAGCCGGATTACCTGAAGACAGTCGTGTGAATTTGTACGACGGACGAACAGGAGATCCATTTGCCCAGAAAACAACGGTTGGTTTCATTTACATGTTGAAACTGAACCACTTGATACAGGACAAGATGCACTCTCGTTCTATTGGACCATACTCGCTTATTACGCAGCAACCATTGGGCGGTAAAGCTCAGTTTGGTGGCCAGCGTCTTGGAGAAATGGAGGTATGGGCTCTGTATGCTTACGGTGCTTCCAGCATCCTAAAAGAAATGCTCACTGTAAAAAGTGATGACGTAAAAGGGCGCTCTAAAGTATATGAGGCCATTGTGAAAGGTGAGAACCTGCCCGATGGTGACGTGCCCGAATCATTCAAGGTACTACTACGAGAGCTTATGGGTCTCGGCCTTGAAATGCACATTGAATAATTTCACTGTTAATAATTTGGAGGAACATCCTTGCCAGTAACTAAGACATTAACAGTCACCAAAGATTTCGACAGCATTGGGATATCCCTTGCTTCCGCTGAGACGATTTTATCTCGTTCTCACGGTGAAGTCTTGACTCCCGAAACAATAAATTACCGAACCTTTAAGCCAGAAATGGATGGTCTTTTCTGTGAAAAGATCTTTGGTCCGGTTAAAGATTATGAATGCCATTGCGGTAAATACAAACGTATTCGCTATAAAGGCATTATCTGCGACCGTTGTGGCGTAGAAGTTACCCGAAAAGCGGTACGTCGCGAACGTATGGGGCATATCACCCTAACCGTTCCTGTTGTACACATTTGGTACTTCAAATCTCTTCCAAACAAGATCGCTTATCTACTTGGAATGTCTTCCAAGAATCTGGATAAGATTGTGTATTACGAGACATTCGTGATTATCAATCCCGGTGTAGCGCGTGACTTAGGTTACGCCCAGGGCGATATGATCTCTGAAGAAGAGAAATGGGATATTTTAGAACAACTGCCTGAAGACAATCAGGAATTGGATGACGATGATGACGATAGATTCATCGTTAAGGAAGGAGCGGATGCCCTTGCAGCGTTGCTTTCCATTCAAGATTTGGACGAATTAGCTTATCAGTTACGCTATGAAGTGAAGAATGAAACTTCACAAATGCGTAAGAAGAAAAAACTGAAGCGCCTACAAGTAATTGAGTCATTTCGAGCAGCAAATCAGCACACGGAAAACCGTCCTGAATGGATGGTTCAAAGCGTGATTCCGGTTATTCCACCAGAATTACGCCCGTTAGTACCGTTAGAAGGTGGCCGTTTTGCAACCTCTGACCTGAACGACCTTTATCGTCGTGTGATTATTCGAAATAATCGTTTGAAGCGACTGATTGATATCAAAGCGCCAGATGTAATTCTCCGTAACGAGAAGCGCATGCTGCAAGAAGCGGTTGATTCACTGTACGATAATTCAAGAAAATCGAACGCTGTACGAAATAATAATCGTCCGCTTAAATCACTTTCAGATATGCTGAAAGGTAAGAGTGGTCGTTTCCGCCAAAACCTACTGGGTAAGCGGGTTGACTATTCCGGCCGTTCTGTTATTGTGGTAGGCCCCGAGCTTAGAATGCACGAATGTGGTTTGCCCAAAGAGATGGCGGTTGAGCTTTATAAACCATTCATTATCCGACGGCTTATTGAGCGTGGATATGTGAAGACCGTAAAAAGCGCGAAGAAAGTAGTAGATCGCCGTGATGCTGTTGTTTGGGAAGTGCTCGAAAACGTAATTGATGGGCATCCTGTGATGCTTAACCGTGCACCAACCTTGCACCGTTTGGGTATTCAGGCCTTTCAACCGGTTCTTATTGAAGAGAAAGCCATTCGTTTGCACCCGCTCGCTTGTACGGCATTCAACGCTGACTTTGACGGTGACCAGATGGCCGTTCACCTTCCATTGAGCCAAGATGCTATTTTAGAGGCATCTGTGCTGATGTTAGGTTCACACAACATTTTATCTCCTGCCAACGGAGGGCCAATTGCGGTTCCTTCTCAGGATATGATTTTGGGTCTGTACTATCTCACCAAGCCGGATGATGGCCGTAAAGGGGAAGGCAAAACGTTTGCTTCTCCGGCAGAAGTGCTTATAGCTTTCGATCAAGGTAAAATTGATGGACATGCGAAAATTAACGTTCGTATTCCTACGGTGAATGAAAGTGGAGAACCCGTCAATGATGTAGTTAAAACTTCTACAGGACGAGTGCTCTTCAATCGAATCACCCCAAAAGAAATTCCATTCATCAACAAAACGCTCGGTAAAAAAGAGCTGAGAAAGTTGATTGGCGATATCCATGGTAAGGTAGGAACTGCTAAAACATCGAAGTTCCTCGATGACATGAAGAAAATCGGATTTGAAGAAGCTACCATTGGTGGGCTTTCTTTCAGCCTCGATGATATTATTATTCCAGATGCTAAAGCAAAGCTGATTTCTACAGCCAAGGAAGAAGTAACCGATATCCAAGGCCGTTATGAGATGGGTTTCATTACCGATAACGAACGGTATAACCAGGTAATTGATAAGTGGACAAGCACCACAAACCGTGTGTCTGAGACCCTGTTTACGGCACTTCAAAATGATAAAGCCGGATTTAATCCGCTTTATATGATGGCCGATTCCGGAGCTCGTGGCTCTAAAGAGCAGATCCGTCAGTTAGGCGGTATGCGTGGACTGATGGCGAAGCCTCAGAAGAGCTCCATGCAGCAGGGTAATGAGGTAATTGAGAACCCGATTCTTTCTTCATTCAAAGAGGGATTGACCGTTCTTGAGTACTTTATTTCTACGCACGGTGCGCGTAAAGGTCTTGCTGATACCGCATTGAAAACAGCCGATGCCGGTTATCTAACCCGACGTTTGGTAGATGTGTCGCAAGATATAATTATCAACGAATTTGATTGTGGCACGTTGCGTGGTATTAAGATGACCGCATTGAAAGACAATGAGGACATCATTGAAAGTCTCGAAGATCGTGTGGTTGGTCGTGTATCATTACATGCGCTTTACGATCCGATCTCTGACGATCAGATCTGCGAAGCAAACCAGATGATTGACGAATCTGTTGCTAAGAAAATTGCTGAAACTTCTATTGAAGAAGTGGAAATCCGTTCGGTACTAACCTGTGAAACCGGACGTGGTGTATGTGCCAAATGTTATGGCCGAGATCTTGCCCGTGGCACAGTGGTAGAGAAAGGAGAAGCAGTAGGTGTTATTGCGGCTCAGTCTATTGGAGAGCCGGGTACACAGCTTACTCTTCGTACCTTCCACGTGGGTGGTACGGCTTCTCGTTTAGAGGCAGAATCTCAGCATAAAACTAAGTTTGAAGGTAAAGTTGAATTCGAAAACGTACGCGTGGTTGTTTACAACGACGGTGAAGAAGAGCATAGTGTAGTGCTTTCTCGTGCGGGCGAAATCAAAATTGTGAACGATGATGGTAAAGTCCTCATCAACTACAATGTGCCTTACGGTTCCGAAATGCAGGTTGAAGAAGGCGATATGGTGCCTAAAGGAGCATTGCTCTGTAAGTGGGATCCATATAACGCACTTATTTTCTCTGAAATCGAGGGTACTGTTGAGTATAAAGATGTGATTGATGGGGTAACTTCCACCGATGACACTGATGCGCAAACAGGTCACCGTGAGAAGGTAATTACCGACTCTAAAGACCGATCGTTGGTACCAACGTTGATGGTTAAAGGATCGAAAGACCGGATACGCGAAACTACGCTTCCCGTAGATACTCACATTTCTGTGGATGATGGGGAGAAAGTAGAAGCCGGACAGGTACTGGCTAAGATTCCTCGTGCAACTTCCAAATCGAAAGATATTACAGCGGGTCTTCCGCGTGTAACGGAATTGTTTGAAGCACGCTCACCAAGTGAAGCAGCCGTCGTTTCTGAAATTGACGGTATCGTTGAAATGGGTGGACGTAAGCGCGGTTCCCAGGAAGTATTTGTGAAATCAAAGGACGGAACGGATGAGAAGAAATATCTGATCTCGCTGAGCAAGCATATTTTGGTTCAATCCAATGACTTTGTAAGAGCAGGACAGGCCCTTTCTGACGGAACTATCCCCGCGCAGGATATTCTTAATATTCTCGGCCCATATGCTGTGCAGTCATATCTCGTGAATGAAATTCAGGAGGTTTACCGACTACAGGGTGTGAAAATCAACGATAAGCACATTGAAGTGATTGTTCGCACGATGATGCAGAAAGTTGAAATCACTGATCCGGGCGATACCATGTTTCTTGAAGGAGACAAGGTGGACCGCTTTGAAGTGAACGTCAAGAATGATGAGCTGATTGGTAAATTTGTAGTAACTATTCCCGGCGGCAGCGACTTGAAGAAAGGCGCTATTCTTGATCGCCGTGGTGTACGCGACGTAAACAACCAGTTGATTAAGGACGGAAAAGAGGAGATCGAAACCCGTGAAGCAGAACCAGCTATTTCTAAGCCAATTCTGTTGGGTATTACACGAGCTGCCCTTTCTACCGACAGCTGGCTATCGGCCGCATCCTTCCAGGAAACCACTAAAGTACTTACTCAGGCTTCTATCGAAGCCAAGAAAGATTTCCTCCGCGGACTCAAAGAGAACGTGGTGGTTGGACACAAAGTACCGGCTGGAACCGGTCTTCACGATTACAACGATATTGTGGTTGGCTCGAAAGTTGATATGGAAGAAGGAGATGAAGACGTCGCCAAAGTGTTTGAAGAACTTGGCGGAAGTGAAAATGGTGAAGGCGAAACTGCCGAAGCCGAAGATTAATCTCCATTCACATACGCTTCGTTAACCGAAGTATGATACTTTTTAAAAGCCTTGTTCATTCAGTTGAGCAAGGCTTTTTTTGAAGTTGGTAATTCCATCTTTCCGCTTTCCTTGATTGGAAACTGTAAATAAACCAGAGAATGAAGCTGGGTGATGGTAGATTGGATATGTGATTTAAGATTTTTTTCTACTCTTTGTAGAGCTTAAACCACTTAGGTTTGAAATGACTGCCATGATTAAAGACCTCTCAGGAATGTTAAACATCTATTTTTGAGGAGACAACTGAGCCTTAGCCCATCTCCATCACCTTGGCTGGGACCAAAGAATGGGATTACAACTTGAAAACTATCAGGCTGATTATAGTTTATAAACTGGGTGCGAAAAAGCCTCAAAGCTCAGAGGAAGCATGGAAAATCGTTCCTTGAAGAAGATGCTGTTTTCAGCATAAGAGCCGGCACGCTGAAAATCGCGGAAGGTGTTCGTGATGGGAGCGATGATTTGTTGAACTATATTCGGCAAAAAGGCAATGAATGTAAAAACGTGCATAAAAAATCTCCAAGCATACTTATGCAAATTTGTATCAGATTTAACTCGCCTGTTTAATAAGCCATTTCTTGAAAACGCTTGCGCTATAATCCGCCGCGCCTTCTTTTTTGTAGATAATCTGACCTTCTTTGGAAATTACAAAAGTGGTTGGTAGGCCTGTACTCTGGAGCACCTCTGGCAGATCGGTCGTGGGAAAATAATTAGGTATTTTTAGATTTCGGCTTCGCAAAAACATGACTGCTTTTTCTGGTGCTTCATCCAAGGAAAGAAGTATAACTTTAATGTTTTTCTGGTTTTTAACGACATCATATAAAGACTGGATGGTTGGCATTTCTTTTACGCAGGGCGGACACCAAGATGCCCAAATATTTATAAATAGCACCTTTCCTTTTAGTTCTTTAAGCTGAATTTGCTGCCCTTTTAAATCTACCATTGAGAATTTAAAATCTTCTTTTGATAAATAGGGTCCGTCTATACTGGGAACAGTTTGTCCGGTATATTTATCGTCTTCAATTACAACGGAAGAGTTTGGAGAGATAGGTTCAAAATTGCTATAAATTAAAAAGATAATAGAGCCCAAGAAGCCAAGCACTCCAAGTCCTGCAATGATTTTAATCTTTCGAATGCGCTTTTCTTCGTCTTTTCTAAGATGAGCCATAGATACATGAATGTTAGGAAAAAGGTAGTTTTGTCCAAATTGGAATCAGGAGAATAAGACTATTATGTAAAGATATTATGAGTAGGCTTTATAAAATCGATCTTTTAGACAGCCTGTATAAATACTCGATTTGAAAAAATTGCAAGCGTTTGCAGGTTGAGGGTTTGAATTCGCTTGAACTCTGATTTTGAAATATTCGCTTTCTTTCATTACCTGAGTTCAAGTAATAAGTGCAACACGACGAACTAACCCCGAGGGGTGCGCCCCTCGGGGTTTTTGGCCAAGCGGCTTATATTCGTGTTACTATGCAAAAATACAAACAACTTGACCTTAAACGCCGTCATAAGATAAAAGCACTGCTCGATGCA